>JARFQS010000594.1 GCA_029287645.1 Thermoanaerobaculia bacterium
GTGCTGTATCAGGCTATGGAGCCGATCGATCGCCGTCACCACCAGACGATCATCAGTCGTATCAAAGTCATGGCCGAGCTGGACATCGCCGAGAAGCGGATTCCCCAGGACGGTCGCTTCAAGCTCAGATTCGAGGGCCGCAACATCGATTTTCGGGTCTCCATCATGCCCTCGGTGCACGGTGAGGACGCGGTGATCCGAATCCTCGACAAGGAGTCCATGAGCAAGGAGTTCCGGCAGCTACGCCTCGACGTTCTGGGCTTCGATCAGGTCACCATCCAGAAGATGCGGAAGTTCATTCGTGAGCCGTACGGCATGGTCCTGGTGACCGGACCGACGGGTTCGGGTAAGACCACGACTCTCTATGCGTGTGTCTCGGAGATCCAGTCCTCGGAAGACAAGATCGTGACCATCGAGGATCCGGTCGAGTATCAACTGCGGGGTGTGACGCAGATTCCCGTCAACGAGAAGAAGGGGCTGACCTTCGCCCGCGGGTTGCGCTCGATCCTGCGCCACGATCCCGACAAGATCATGGTCGGGGAGATCCGGGACGAGGAGACTGCCCAGATCGCCGTGCAGTCGGCCCTCACCGGGCACCTTGTCTTCACGACCGTGCATGCCAACAACGTGGTCGACGTGCTGGGGAGATTCCTCAACATGAACGTCGATCTCTACAACTTCGTCTCGGCTCTCAACTGCGTCCTGGCACAACGACTGGTGCGCAACATCTGCAAGCATTGCAGAGCGGAGATGCAGCCTTCGGAGGAGCTGCTCCTGGAGAGCGGCCTCGACCCTGCGATCGTCAGCGATCGAAGCTTCTACGAGGGGACGGGCTGCATCGAGTGCAGCGGGACCGGGTTTCTGGGGCGAACCGCCATCTCCGAGATCCTGGACCTGTCAGATCACATACGCGAGTTGATCTTGGAACGAAGGCCCGCTTCGGAGATCAAACGGGCCGCCAGGGAAGAGGGGATGACGTTCTTGAGAGAGTCGGCTCTCCAGAGAGCCTTTGAAGGAGTGACAACGCTACGTGAGATCAACAAGGTTACCTTCGTGGAGTAGGGGCCTCCTGGGCCTCGAGCCGGTGCCGATGCCACCGCATGTGTTCGCGGTCGATGGCGTGCGGCTGCGCTATGGCTGCTTCGAGGAAGGCGACCAGGCCTGGAGCTTGTCTGCCTATCGCGAGGTAGAGCTCGGCGAGGGGGCGTTCATTCCGGGACCGCTCGGCAGCAGTCTGCGAGAACCCGAGCGCCTGCGTGCCCCGCTGAGGGAGCTGCTGGGGACTCTCGAAGCGCCGATCAGCGATGCATCCCTCGTTCTGCCGGATTCGTGGCTGAGACTCGCGGTCGTCGAGGCGGAGAAGCTGCCCAGGGGCCGCAACGCTCGAGAAGAGATCTTGAAGTGGAAGCTCCAGCAGATCATCCCTTTCAAAGTGGAGGACCTACGGCTCCGCGAGATGGAATTGGCCCACTTGCAGCACCGGCCCGGCGTCAGGAGGGTGCTGCTCGGCTTCGGTCTCGATCAGCCGATGGACCAGTTCGAGGAGTTGTTCGACGAGCAGGGAATCCGAGTCGGAAACCTGGTGAACCAGAGCCTGGGCACGCTCAGCGCCCTGGGCCACAACCTTCGCAATGTGGAGCTCGGAGTCGTTGTCCTGCTGACCCGTGACGGCTATAGCCTGTCGTTCACTTATCGTGGTGAGCCCCTGCTGCACCGACACCGCCCACTGACCGGCCAATCGGTCGCAGAGCTTCCCGAAGGGTTGGTGACCCGGGACCTCAATCTGACCCGGGTCTTTCTTAGGGACCTGGTGGGTGATGCGACCGTGGAGCGCGTGCTCCTCGTCGGCCCGGAGGAGACCATCGAACCGTGGTCGGAATGGCTGGACACGAGCTTCGGCGTTCCACCTCTGCCTTTGGAAGCCCAGCACCTGTCCTTGACGGGTGATCTTTCCGGGGCTTCAATGCACGAACTGGCGCCGGTTTTCGGAGCCGCGGCTCAGAGGATCGCATGAGGGCGACGGAAATGAATCTGGCCTCGAGGCCCTTCGTCAACGAGCAACCGGTGATCCGCACATCGGTCTTGTTATGGGTCCTCGGCGTGGCTCTTCTCGCCCTGAACATCACGCTCTACTACAGGCACATCGAGGGAAGGGGGGAGCAGCAAGAGCTCCTGCGGGTGGCGGACGAGCGCCTGATTCAGGAAACGGAGGCCATCGAGCGGCTGAGAGCGGAGTTGACGGATCTGAACCTCGAGAAGCAAAACGAGCAGGTGAGATTTCTCAACTCCCAGATCGCACTGAGGACTTTTTCCTGGAGCGCCCTGTTCGATCGTCTGGCGGAGGTCGTACCGGCGGCAATTCAGATGGAAGGCATCTCTCCGAATATCGTCGAGGTGGATTCGGCGGATCGCCGCGGTCGGCTCACCGATTCGACGGAGGAGGTCGTCAAAGTCGATCTCCAGGGGACGAGTCGGAGCCCCGAAGCCGCTCTCGAGCTGGTGGATGCTCTATTCGCGCATCCCAGCTTCCTCGACCCCAACCTGACGCGCGAGTCCTTCTCGGAGGGCCAAGAGAACAGTTTCGTTCTCTCCGTGCTCTACCTCCCGGGCCAGGTCATCGAAGAAGACCCAGCGCCCTCGACTCCGGTGACCGAACCACTCGAGGTCGGGGTCGAAGATTCGATTCTCGAGGAAGAGGTAGATCGTGAGACCGTCGTGGAGAGTCTGGAGCCTGTGGAGGGCGGTGGATGATCTCCGCGCAGAGTCCCTGGCGGGCGCGACTCAAGATCTGGCTGCCGGCCCTGATTCTGGTCGTGCTGAACCTGATGGTGCTGTCGACCTATCGATTCCTGCTCGCCGGCCAGGCCCAGATTCAGGCTGGAAGGACAGAGCGCCGGCAGGTCCGAGTAGCGGAGCTCGAGACCGAGCGACGAATCCTCGACGAAACCGTGGCCGAGGTCGAGCGCAACCGCGACCTCGTCGAGAGGCTCTATAGCGAGTGGCTCACGCCGGAGAGCGAGAGGCTGACCGCGGTGATCGCAGAGGTCAAGAGGCTGGCCGAGGTGGCCGGTGTCGAGTATTCGAGCTTCAGCTATCCGGACAAGTTGCTGGAAGAGGAGGGATTGGTCAAGCGTTCCCTCGTCTTTTCGGTAGAAGGCACCTATCTCGAGTTGAGGAGCTTCATCAATCTGATCGAGGTCTCCGACCTGTTTCTCATCCTGGAATCGGTGCGTTTGACCGGTGGGTCGAGACAGGGCCCAGCGGTTCGTGTATCGATGACAGTCTCGACTCTTTTCGTGCTGGAGGAACCGGCCGAGAGTGGGGATGACCCTCCGGGAGCCGCGATCTGATGAGCAAGGAACAGCGGCAGAGAGCGATGTTGGGAGCGCTCCTCGTGGTGATGCTCGTGATCGTCTGGCGGCAGATCGGACCCCGTTTCGGCGGTGGGACGAGCAACGCTGCCCTCGGTGGTCAGACCACCTCGGACGCGAACATTGCGCCGCTGCTCGAGTCGCCCGAGGTCGTGGAATTACGACTCGCGGATCTCGAAAAGAGTGAGGGGCAGTTCAGCCCGGGCCGAGACCCGTTTCGGTTCGGTGAAGCTGAACCGGTCCGGACCGAGCCGTCAGAAGAGGAGCGTGCGGAGGCCGAGCGGGAGGCGGCAGCGATGGAAGCTCTGCGGCGGGCCATGGAGGCGCGAGCCAGCCGGGAAGAAGCCGCCCCCAGCAGACCGGTGCTGCCGGAGCTCGACGTGGAGTTCTTGGGCAGTTTCGGGCCTCGAGAGAAACGACTGGCGGTCTTTAGTGACGGAGTCGAGATTTTCAATGTTCTGGAGGGCGGAATTTTGAAGGACCATTGGATCGTCAGACAGATCGGTTTCGAATCCGTGGACGTCGGCTTCGCCGACTACCCCGAGGTGCCCACGATCCGTCTGGCGGCGGGAGGGTAGTATGCTGAGGGCGGTGACAATGCCAAGCAACCATACTCGACGATTCGCGGCTCTGGTGATCGCGCTCTTGATGGCGGCCTGTTCCGGCTATCGAGACGCGCGGGAGGCCCAGATTGCCGAGCAGAAGGGCGACTGGGATACGGCCGTCCTGCTGTACCTGGAGTTGGCCGACCAGAAACCCGACAACGTCTCGTATCGGACGGGACTCTTGCGCGCCAAGATCAAGGCCTCCCAGATGCACTTCGAGCGCGGCAAGGACCTCTACGACGCGGGTGTGCTGGACCGGGCGATCGAGGAGTACCGGCAGGCGGTCCAACTCGATCCGAGCAACCAGTACGCGCAGGTCGAGCTGGAAAAGGCGGTCTACGCCCTGGCCAGGGCGCAAGAGAGTGGATCGCAGCCAGAAACGCTGGCCGAGATGAAGGAGAACATGCGCGGCAGCCGCGCTCAGCCGCCGGTTCTGAATCCCCGGTCGAACGAGCCGATCTCGCTCAGCTTCCCGAAGCCGGTCAGCGTGACGAGTATCTATCGGGCTCTCGGTCGAGCCTACGGCATCGATGTCCTGTTCGATCCCAAGATGAGAGAGCAGGAGATCAGCATCGAGCTCGAGGATGCGACGGCGAAAGAGGCGCTCGAGATCCTCATG
>JARFQS010000339.1 GCA_029287645.1 Thermoanaerobaculia bacterium
GCTCCAACTTGACGACCGCCGCATCGGCATCCTCCATGATGATGCCTTCGGTGATCTCGAGGCGAAGACTGTCCGCCTCCAGCTGCGCATCCTTCAGAGCCACTTCGATGTGATCTATGAGATCCGGTTGCAGAAACTGTCGCCCGGACAGATTCACATTGACGGACAACGGACGAGCAAGCGCGAACTTCCTGTTCCATTCCGCGATTTGGCGACATGCATCCGCGAGCACTCCCCAACCGATCGGCACGATCAAACCCGTCTCTTCCGCAACCTGCAGGAAGTCCGCGGGTAGGAGCAGGCCGCGCTCTGGATGCTCCCAGCGCACGAGTGCCTCGAACCCCTCGATCTCACCACTGATCAGAGACACGATGGGCTGGTAATGGGTTCGAAACTCCTGCCTCTCGACTCCCCTTCGCAGATCGGTCTCCAGCCGCAGCAGCTTTACGGCCCGTTTGTGCATCTCCTGGTCGAAGATGGCGTGGCGAGCCTTACCCAGGCTCTTGGCCCGGTACATGGCGGTATCCGCATCCCGCAAGACGTCCTCGGGACGATCGTACTCTCCGAAGCTGAGGGCGATTCCGATGCTGGTGCTGGTGAACACTTCGTGGCCCTCCAGATCGAAGGCTCTTCCCAGCTCTTCGTGGATGCGCTCGGCGATTCTCGTCGCATCGGAAGGTCCATCGATCGGATTGGCCAGAATCGCGAATTCGTCGCCGCCGAGGCGGGCCACGGTGTCACCCGGCCGCAGGAAAGTACGAAGGCGTCTCGAGATGGCGACCAGCAACCTGTCACCGATCGTGTGTCCGAGACTGTCGTTGACGTTCTTGAAGCGGTCGAGATCCAGGAAGAGTACGGCGAACCGGTGGTCCTGGCGGCGCTTCGACTGTGCGATGGCGATTCCCAGGCGGTCCATGAACAGCGCCCAGTTCGGCAGGCCGGTCAGAGCATCGTGCATGGCGTCGTGCAGGAGTTGCTGCTCGGTCATCTTCCGGGCCTGGATGTCGGTCAGCGAACCCGCCATGCGAAACGGCTCTCCGTCCTCGCCACCCAGGGCCACGCCACGACTCAGCATCCACCGGTACGCGCCATCTCGGTGGCGCATCCGATACTCGCTCTGGAGATGCTCGGTCCTTCCCGAGAGATGTGACTCGATCTCTTTACGGAGCCGTTCGACGTCGTCGGGATGGACGCGGCTGAACCACTCATCGGGCGACGGCCCCACGTCCTTCTCCTTGTAACCCAACATGGCCTTCCATCGGGGCGAGTAGAAGATCTCGTCCGCCTTCAGATCCCAATCCCAGACTCCATCGTTGGCGCCATTGACGGCCAGCGAGTAACGCTCCTCGCTTTCCCGAAACTTCTCTTCAGCGTGCTTTCGCTCGATGGCGTAGCGGATCGACCGCACCAGCAAGGCAGTGTCGACTTGCCGCTTCACCAGATAGTCCTGCGCTCCGTCTCGCACGGCCCGCAGCGCGAGTCGGGTGTCGTCGATCCCCGTCATCACGACGATCGGCACATCCGGCGCCTCAGCGAAGGCCTTGTCGAAGGTCTCGATCCCCTTGCTGTCCGGCAGGGTCAGGTCCAGAAGCAGCACATCGATGCCACCCTGGCGCAGTCGGTCCAAACCCTTGTGCAGTCGGTCGAAGCGCTCGACCTCGAATGTGGCGTGCTCGGCTTGGCTCAGATATCGATCGACGAGACGGGCATCCCCCGGGCTGTCCTCTACCAGCAAGACACGAATGCGGGACTCGCTCAATTCTCCGTCTCCACGAGATCGTCGATGTCCGTGGCTTCATCGGCTTCAGGAGGAGTCTCGACCTCCTGAACCGGAATCGAGAATCGGAAGACGGATCCCCCAGAAGGACCGGGCTCGACCCAGATCCGGCCACCATGCCGGTCAACAATGCGTTTGCAGATCGTCAATCCAATTCCTGTTCCCGGCAGATCGGGATGCAGTCGTCGAAAAATCGTGAAGATCGTCTCCGCTTCCTCGGGTTCGATGCCAACGCCGTTGTCCTCGACCGAGAACACCCACTCGTCATCGCCTTCTTCGGCAGCTATCCTGATGCGAGGCGCCTCCGATCACCGGAACTTGATCGCGTTCGACAGAAGATTCTGCCACAGTTGGACCAGCTGCGACACATCCGCTTCGATGGTCGGCAACGGCTCGACGTCGACCTCGGCTTGATTCTCCTCCAATCGATCCGACAGGTTGACCATGGCTCGCTCGACGAGCTCGCCGGCGTCGCACTGTTCGAAGTCCTGCCCTTCACTGTTGATGCGAGACAGCGCCAGCAAATCGTCGATCAGGCTCTGCATCCGACTTGCACCGTCCACCACGAAGCCGAGCAGCTCGCCGCCTTCGGTTCCGAGCTTGCCTCCAAAGTCCTCGGCCAGAATGGACCCGAACTTCTCCACCATGCGGAGCGGCTCCTGAAGCTCGTGAGAAGCGATGTACGCGAACTCGCTCAGATCGGCGTTGGACCGCTCCAGCTCCTCGACCCGGCCCCGGAATGCATCCTCGCGGGCCTTGAGATGACTGACATCCCGCACCAGCGAGTCGATGACCATCTCACCGTCCACATCCACCAGGAGCAACTCGGTGAGACTCAGCCAGACGTTGCTCCCGTCGGGCCGTTTCAGCTGGACCTCTCGCGACTGGAGGCCCCGCTCATCACCCAGTAGATCCCGTAGCTCTTCCTTGCTGCCGTTCACAAAGAACGGCTCGGGGAGCTTGACGCGCAGAGCATCCTGAACGTTTCTGACGCCGAGGAGTCGAAGCACCGCGGGGGTCGACTCGATCAGTCTCTGATCGAGGGTGGTCCGGAATGCCCCGACATTGGCCCTGTCCAGCAACGTTCCCAGCCAGGGCTCGCTACGAGCCACCAGCAACTGTTGCTCCGCCCGCTCCAGGGCCTCCACCGCGGCCTCCGGAAGCCTCAGGTAGCCCTTGGAGGATTTGAAGACGAAGTCGGCGAGCCCGGCCTTCATTCCCTCGACAGCGAACTCCTCGTCCCTGAGATCGGTGAAGGCCACGACCGGCACCTTCGCCTTGGCCTCCCGCAAGGATTCGAGGATCTCGAAACCATCGGACCATGCGAGCTGCATTTCGGTAATGATCAGGTCGAAGCTTCCCCGGCGAAGCTCTCGGGCAAATGTCGCCGCTCCGTCGATCTCCTGAATCTGGGCTTCGGGGAGGCGACGCGACAAGAGGACGCTCGCCAGGCTACGATCCTGGGGATCGTCATCGATCATGAGCACGCGAGGCTTCGAGAGCGGTGTCATCGACAGACCCAGTTCACCCTTCGACGGTTTCTCGAGACGCAACAAGGTCCCGAGGAAGTATCGCCCCTACCACGAATTCCACGTTGGCCTGCCCTTCCCCGAGTGAAGTTGGATGCGGTCCCGCTTCACCCGCGATCGACTACCAAGGGAGCCCTGGAAGTCGTCCAACTGTTCCTCCGGATCGACTCATTCCGGAACGTTCAGCACCTGTTCCGAACCATACACCAGGAGCCCGGTGTCACCAACATTCATCTCGCTAAATGCATATATATCAATAAGTTACTGAGTCTACCCAGACGAGAAGGAGGTCTCTCCAATCATGCTCAAGAAACTCCAAGTCACGGCACCGGGCCCGGGCCTGCACGAGATCACGCACCAGGTGTCCGCAGTCGTTCAGGACAGCGGTGTCGACGAAGGGCTCTGTACGCTCTTTCTGCG
>JARFQS010000342.1 GCA_029287645.1 Thermoanaerobaculia bacterium
CGCCGACACCGCACCACCCGGCCCTCCCCCAGACCCTCGGCAAGGGACAACCCCAAAAGACGAGATTGGTATCGAAGCTCCACGACTTCCAGGCCAAGGAGATCTTGCGCCGCTACGGGGTCGCCACGCCCAGAGGGCAGGTCGTCGATTCCGCAGCCGATGCGGCGGAAATCTGCCGCGAAATGGGGGGGCGTTGTGTCGTCAAGGCTCAGATTCATGCCGGTGGGCGGGGAAAGGGGGGAGGCGTGAAGCTGGCCGGATCACCCGAGGAAGCAGAAACGACCGCAGCGGCCATTCTCGGCATGCAACTCGTGACGCCGCAGACCGGCCCCGAGGGACAGACCGTTCGAAAGGTGCTGATCGAGGAGGCTCTGGAAATAGCCTCGGAGCTCTACCTGAGTGTCACCCTGGACCGGGCCAGCGGCAAGCCGGTACTGATGGCTTCGGCGGCGGGTGGTATGGACATCGAAGAGGTCGCCGCCAAAGATCCAGACGCCATCATCCGAGAGGCGATCGACCCTCAGCTGGGCATTCTGCCGTTTCAAGCGAGGTCGGTCGCCAGCAAGCTGGGTCTGGAGGGTCCGACCGGGCGCCAGGCGGCCAAGCTGCTTGGCTCGTTGATGGAGGCCTACCTCGATACCGATGCGTCTCTGGTGGAGATCAATCCGCTTCTGGTTACCGGAGAAGGGGATGTCGTGGCCCTGGATGCCAAGATGAACTTCGATGACAACGCCCTGTTCCGTCATCCGGACATTCGGGAGATGCGGGATCTCGCGGAGGAGAATCCTCTCGAGGTCGAAGCTGGTAAGTACGACCTCAACTACATCAAGTTGGATGGCGAGATCGGGTGTATGGTCAATGGTGCCGGGTTGGCCATGGCCACCATGGACATCATCAAGCTGTTCGGCAGCGAGCCGGCGAACTTCCTGGATGTGGGTGGTTCGGCGAGCCAGGAGGCCGTGCAGAACGCCTTCAAGATCCTGATCTCCGACGACAGCGTCAGAGCGGTCCTGATCAATATCTTCGGTGGCATTGCACGCACGGATCGAATCGCGAAAGGAGTGGTCGCCGCCCTTCAGGAGATGCCGGATGTGCAGCTCCCGGTCGTCGTCCGACTGGAGGGCACCAATGTGGAGCAGGGTCGCAAGATCCTCCAGGATGCCGACTTCGATTTTGTCGTGGCCAACGATATGGCGGATGCAGCGCAGAAAGTCGTAGCAGCGGCGAAAGGGGGTGCGTGATGGCAATCTGGGTCGACAGCGACACCCGAGTCGTGGTGCAGGGGATTACCGGCTCCGAGGGTCAGTTTCACGCCCTGGGTTGCCGGGACTATGGCACCCATGTGGTCGCCGGCGTCACGCCCGGCAAGGGCGGTCAATCCGTGGAGGGCATTCCTGTCTACGACTCCGTGTCCGAGGCCAGAGACGCATCCTCGTGCAATGCCTCGATGATCTTCGTACCGCCGCCGTTCGCAGCCGACGCCATCATGGAGGCTGCCGCGGCCGGCGTGGAGCTCGTGGTCTGCATCACGGAGGGAATCCCTGTGGCGGACATGCTGAAAGTTCGCGCCTTTCTCCGGGATCATCCGACGCGTCTGATTGGCCCGAACTGCCCTGGGATCATCTCTCCCGGCATGGCCAAGATCGGCATTATGCCCGGGCACATCCACCAACCGGGCAAAGTGGGTGTGGTCAGTCGCTCCGGTACCCTCACCTACGAAGCAGTCTGGCAGGTGACGAACCTGGGTCTGGGACAGTCCACCTGTATCGGCATCGGTGGAGATCCGCTGCCCGGAACCAACTTCATCGACACTCTGGCGGGTTTCGCCGAGGACCCGGACACGGAGGGTGTGATTCTGATCGGTGAGATCGGCGGTAGTGCCGAAGAAGAGGCCGCGGCCTGGGTGCAGGAGAACCTCGACAAACCGGTGGTGGGTTTCATCGCCGGGAGAACCGCTCCTCCAGGGCGCAGAATGGGTCATGCCGGGGCCATCATCTCCGGTGGCAAGGGAACGGCACAGGCCAAGACCGAGGCACTGACGGCGGCGGGGATTACGGTCGCGGAGTCGCCTGCGGAGATCGGAATCTCGATGGCCCGCGCCCTGGGGAAATAGACGATGCCGGGCTCGATCCAGAGAATTGGCGACCAGGGCTGGTTGGCGCTCCTCGGGGGTGGTGAGTTCTCCTTCGGAGAGACTCTCGAGACCGATGGAATGTGGGTCTCGAAGCTGGATGAGGGCCCCGTTGGATTTCTTCCAACGGCCAGTGGCTCTTCCGACTATGCGGCCAACTTCTCGGACTACCTGAAGGAAAGCTTCGGGCGCGAGTCAGTCCTCATCCCCGTCTATCGAGCTCGGGATGCGCGGCGCCGGAAGAATGTGGATCGCATCGACGAGGCAGCCGCGATCTACATAGGAGGCGGCATCACCGATCAACTTGTGGAGACCCTGCAAGATACGGCGGCACTCGAAGCTCTGGGGCGCAAGCTGGCTTCCGGAGGGATCGTGGTAGCGATCGCGGGTGCGACACAGGCGTTTGGTGTGCTCGTGCGCAGTCTGCTCGGCCGCGACGTCGTGTCGGGCTTCGGCTGGCTGCCGGGCGGCGTGATCGAGCCCAACTTCGATCCCGGTCACGACCGTCGCCTTCGAAAGCTGATGGAGCAGCGAGGTGTGCAGTGGGGGCTGGGCTTGCCAGCCGGCTCGGCGGTTCTTCTCGGACCCGCCGGGCAGCAGGAGATGGCCGGCCCGATATTCGTGCTCGAGGACTCCGATGGGGACTTCGAGATCCTGGAGAGTCCAATAACCGAAGAGGGCTGATGAGGATCGCTCGTCTTCGCGACTACGAGGAACAAGGGTAATGCAACGAACGTTGACGATCATCAAGCCGGATAGCATGGAAGCTCAGAATGCCGGCAACATCCTGGCTCACCTCGAAAAGGAGGGGTTCCAGATTCAGGCCCTCAAGAGGATGCGACTCAGCGAGGCGCAAGCCCAGAAGTTCTACGAAGTGCATCGGGAGCGCCCCTTTTACGACAGCCTGGTGGCCTATATGACGAGCGGTCCGATCATCGCCGTCGCTCTGGCTCGTGAGAATGCGGTCCCGCATCTACGCGAGGTCATGGGTGCGACCGATCCCGCGAATGCGGAGGACGGGACGATTCGAGCGCTCTACGGCTCGTCGATCGAGCGCAATGCCATTCACGGTAGCGATTCGCCCGAGAACGCGCGCAAGGAGCTGCATTTCTTCTTTTCGCGTGCCGAGTTGATCGCTGCCGAGTAGATCACGGATGGCCATGGGCAAACGGTCCATGACCTCCAATCGTCGAGGGATCTCCTAGATGGCTCCATATAATGAGTCTGTGAGTGCCTCGGATTCAGAATCGCCGTTCGTCCTCTCGAGGGCGGAGCACCCTGTCTCCCGAAGCAACATAGACATCAATGCCATCAAGGTTCTCTACCGTCTGCACCACGGCGGATACAAGAGTTACATGGTGGGGGGTGCCGTCCGCGACCTGATGCTCGGACGACGTCCCAAGGACTTCGACGTCAGTACCAGCGCCCGCCCCCAGCAGGTCCGACGCCTGTTCCGCAACTCGCGCATCATCGGGCGCCGTTTCAGGCTGGCGCACATCTACTTTCGCGATGGCATCGTCGAAGTCTCCACCTTTCGGCGGGATCCAGATCCCGAGTCGCAACGTGGCGGACAGAGCGAGCTCCTGATCACCGATGACAACGTGTTCGGGTCTCCCGAGGAAGACGCCTACCGACGCGACTTCACGATCAACGCGTTGTTCTACGACATCAGCGACTACTCGGTCATCGATTGGGTCGGCGGTGTCGAGGATCTGCGTAGCAGGCAGATAAGGGCTATCGGCGACGCGGCGGTGCGGTTCCAGGAAGATCCGGTTCGCATGTTGAGAGCCTGTGAGCTCGCCGGGCGCTTGGACTTCGAGATCGAGCAGTCGGCGCAAGCGGCTATCCGAGCCCACGGCCATGAGGTGGAGAAGGCGGCGCCGGCCCGTCTCACCGAAGAGATCTGTGATCTGTTGCGGTCCGGAAGCTCGGACTCGATTCTCGAGTGGATGATGCGCCTCGGTCTTCTCGAGGTCTTCCTGCCTGAAGCGTACCTCGTGCTCTCGGCTGGAGAGCATGGTGCGGGGGAGTTCGAGAGCATCCCGTCGATCATCGACGAGA
>JARFQS010000499.1 GCA_029287645.1 Thermoanaerobaculia bacterium
GGGGAGCTCACGGCTCGAGTCTCAAGATGGCGCGCAACTTCTACAGCATCGCCTACCGGTTCTACCGCGAACGACTGCTCGGAGCGGAGAGCGGAGACGAGCTGTTCGCGGAGGTCTTCTCGCGCCTGCTGCACGGCGAAAGTCCGTTGAAGACGAGTCGGGCCGAGCGTCTGCGTGAGATGGCTCAGCGCTTCATCCGACCCCGCAAGAAGAAGATGGGCCAGATTGACAAGGCTCTCGTGTCCGAGTTGGTCGAGTGGGCCTCCATGTCCGAGCAGGCGCAGGAAGAGGCAGTGGAGGAGCGCAGCTTCCGCATCGCCAGCGGACTGAGTCACCAGCTCGCCTATGCCTCCTTGCGTCGCTCGGCCCGATATCTCGCCAAAGGCAAGCTCACGGAGAGTCTGCAGACGGTTTCGTCACTGGGCCCGGTCGGGCTCTGCATTGCCCCCTACCTGGCTGCCTTTCAGACTCAGCACAAGGACGAGAAGCTGCACCAGGCGGTAGCCGTGCACCATCCCGCTGCTCGATTACTGGCCCGCCGGGGGAGCAAGAAGGCCTGGTTCACCGATTCGCTCCAACCGGAGAACGGCGCGGTCAACGTGGCCGACATCTGTGCTCGATTGGCGGAGCAGCATGGCAAGGAGCTGGTGGTGGTGACCAGTCAGAAGGAGGCAGCCTCCAAGTCCCCCTTGGTTCGCAACTTCGAGCCGGTAGGTCATTTCGAGTTTCCCGAGTATCAAGGGCAACCGGTTTCGTTGCCCCCCTTTCTGGACATCATCGAGTACTGCGAGCGGCAGGAGATCTGCGAGGCGATCGTCAGCAGTCCCGGCCCGCTGGGACTCGCTGGTCTGGCGGCGGCTCGTCTTCTCGGCCTGCGAATCACGAGCATCTACGAGAAGGATTTCCCTCTCTACGCGCTCTATCTCACCGGCAGTCCGATTATGGAAGAGATCGCCTGGCGCTACATGCGCTGGTTCTACGGCCAGATGGACGTGGTCTACGCTCCCAGCAAGTTCTATCTGGAGAGACTGAAGGACCGGGGTCTCGAGGAAGACCGCTTGCGCCTCCTGCCCCGGGGCGTCGATCGGGCGCGGTTCAGTCCCTCGCGCCGCGACCCGGCTTTCTGGGGCCGGTTTGGACTCGATGACAGCTTCAAGTTCCTGTACGTAGGTCGTATTTCCAAGGAGAAGAACCTCGATGCGTTGATTCGGGCCTTCATGGCCCTGACTGCCGAGGCCCGCAGGGCGCAGCTGGTTCTCGTCGGTGAAGGGCCCTATCTGGAGGAGCTCCGGCAGCGATACCCACGACCCGAGATCCTTTTCACCGGCTACCTGAACGGTGACGATCTGGCGGTGGCCTACGCCAGCGCGGACGCATTCGTATCGGCGAGCACCAGCGATACCTTTGGCAACGCCGCTCTGGAGGCACAGGCCTCGGGCTTGCCGGCCGTGGTCAGCGACGAGGGTGGAGCCAGGGAGGTGGTTGCGGACGCTGCGTCGGGCTGGGTGGTGGACGTCTTCCAGGCGGGCCAGCTGGAGTCGGCGATGCGCAACCTGCTCGAGGACGGCGACGCCCGGGCGAGAATGGCCGAGCTCTCCGTGAAACAGGCTCATCGAAGCTCCTGGGAGGCCCTTCTGGAAGAGCTGTGGGATAGGGACGATCCTCTGGACGTGTCGGAAGACACCCTGTTGCTCTCACGCATACCGAGATCCAGGAGTTCGTTCATCCCGGAGCTGCACCTGTAAGGGTCTGGTCCTCCGATGATCGGGCAACGAGTTCGGGTTCTGAAGATCTCGGATGTCTTCCTTCCGAGGATCAACGGGGTGTCGACGTCGATCGACACCGTTCGCTACGAGCTCGAGAACCGCGGCCATGAAGTCTCTCTGGTCGCTCCCAGATATGAGAGCGAGCCCAGCAATGGCGTCGTGCGCGTACCTGCGCGGCGGGTCGTGGGAGATCCCGAAGACCGCATGATGAAGGTCCGAGTCCTGCGGCGACTCGTCCGCGACTTCGCGTCGCGCATCGACCTCATCCACGTGCACACGCCCTTCATTGCTCACTACGAGGGCATCCGCATGGCGAGGCGTTGGGGCGTCCCCGTCGTGGGCACCTATCACACCCATTTCGAGGAATATCTGCATCATTATGTTCCCTTCGTGCCGAAGCCCGGGCTCCGGGCTTTGGCGCGGCGACAGGCGCGGCGTCAATGCAGTCAGTTGAACCAGGTCATCGTTCCCAGCCGGCAGATGGCCGAAGTGCTGGAGGGCTATGGAGCGAGAGCGGATCTGCGAGTCATCCCGACCGGCTTGTCACCGGCCGCCTTCGAGCCGGGTGATGGCAGCCGATTTCGCCAGGCGCACGGCATCGACGAAGATCGCCCGACTCTGGTGCATGTGGGCCGTCTGGCTTTCGAAAAGAACATCGACTTCCTGCTGCGTGTCGTAGCGGAGGTGCGCCGTTCCGAGCCTCGCATACTTCTGATCCTGGCCGGCGAGGGGCCGGCCGCCAGGAGCCTGCGGCGACTCGTCGCCAGGTTGGGTCTGACTTCCAATGTCGTGTTTGTCGGCTACCTGTCGCGGCTGCCCGACCTGCTGGACTGCTACCGGGCAGGAATGGCCTTCGTGTTCGCCTCGAGAACGGAGACGCAGGGCCTCGTACTCTTGGAGGCGATGGCCCAATCCGTGCCGGTGGTCTCGACGGCGTCTCTCGGCACCAAGGACATCGTCTTGCCCCGTCGCGGAGCCCTGGTAGCCCAGGAGAGCTCGGAAGACTTCTCGCGCAAGGTCCTGTTCCTGTTGGAGAACCCCGAGTACCGCCTGGCAAGGGGTGAGGAAGCGCGCCGCTTCGCCAGAACGTGGAGCTCCTCGGCGATGGCCAACCGCCTGCTCGCCGTCTATCGGGGAATGCTTGCCGGGAATTAGCTGCATTCGAACGGGTTCCCATGAGGATCGCACTGGTCACCGAGACATTTCCCCCGGAAGTCAACGGTGTCGGCCGCACTCTGCTTCGGCTCAGCATCGGCTTGCGAGACAAGGGACATGAGCTCGAAGTCGTACGTCCGACCCATCTGGAGGAGGACGGGTCGACTCCCGCGCCAGTACCCCAGTGGGTCGTTCCCGGTGCACCCTTGCCCGGCTACCCCCGTCTCCGGTTCGGCTTCTACTGCCGTCGCCGATTGCTGAAGCGGTGGCGCCAGCGGACGCCGGATGTGATCCATGTCGCCACGGAGGGACCCTTGGGACTGGCGGCTCAATCAGCGGCTCGGAAGCTGAGGATCCCGGTCGCCTCCAGCTTCCACACCAATTTCCATGCCTATGGTGAGTTCTACGGCTACGGACTGCTGACCGGAGTGGCCCTGTCTTATCTGAGGCTCTTTCACAATCGGGCGGATTGCACTCTGGTTCCGAGTCGAGAGACGGTCGACAAGCTGCACCGCTACGGCTTCCGTAGACTGGGTCTCCTGACCCGGGGCGTCGATACCGCTCTCTTCGATCCTGGACGTCGGAGCACGGCGCTGCGGCTGTCTCTTATACACATCTCCGAGCCCACGAGACCAACGAC
>JARFQS010000502.1 GCA_029287645.1 Thermoanaerobaculia bacterium
CCCCCCCCCCCCCCCCCCCCCCCCCCCCCCCCCCCCCCCCCGCGACTCGAGTCGTCGGCAGCGTCAGATGTGTATAAGAGACAGCCCTGGAACGGCGGAACCATGGGACCCGACCGAGCCGCCGCTAACGGCTCACCGGACATCCCACCGCCCGACCAGGGCGTGCAACACCAGCAGAATCATCCCAACTGCCATAGGTACCGGATCAACGTGTCTGGGATTCACCCTTCGGATGGGATGTCGCAGTGAACAGGTCGGGCCACCGGAAGCCGATCTCTCCTGCCGCCTTCGTACTCCGCGCTTGGAGCGTTCCTGTTGTCCGGTAGTTACCGGGTGTGCCCGGAACCTGACATCCTGCTTTCTCTATGCGACGCTATTCCCCTTCGACAACCTGGTAGATCTCGTCCGCTACGAGGCCGTGGGCTTCCCGATGGACGCGGTGCGCTGTGTCAGCGTCCGGTGCATCGACAAGGCAGAAGATCTTCCCCTGAGCTTCGTCCACCCAGTACGCCTTGTAGTCGACCCCGTACTGAGCCTGAGTTTGCAGGTCCGCTTGGTGTGCACCTGCTACGTCACCTGCGGACACTGATCCGTCCATGTGGTGAACATCCATGAATGTGGGCATATTTGCTCCTTCCGAGTGCCCGACCTGTCGCCGCTACTGGATCACGGTCAGGAGTGGATGCCATCGGCAGAACTACCTATATTTCGGCTCCAGCTGGGAATGATGGAGTTGTCGCATTGCAGTTGCTCGAGCGTGGTCGAATTCTCGATCGGTTGGATGAGCTGGCGTCTGATTCTGCACGCATCGGGGGCAGATTCGTCGCACTGGCCGGACCGGCGGGCGTAGGCAAGACATCCGTCGTCGACACGTTCCTGCGTGCTCAGCAAGGCGGCCGGGTGTTCGTTGGGCACTGTGACTCGCTGAGTACCCCCCGCCCGTTTGGTCCCGTTCGTGACATTCAGGCCCAGATCGGTTCGGGTTTGAGTCAGATCGACGAGTACCGCACGCAACATGATCTGTTCGAAGACATGCTGAGAATGGTCAACCGCCGACCGGCGCCGGTCATCGTTGCGATCGAGGACGCTCACTGGGCAGATCAGGCCACGCTCGACGCACTGGCCTACCTGGGTCGTCGCATCACCGAGACAGCCGGTCTCGTAGTCATGACCTACCGCGACGACGAATCTCCGCCAGAGCTCGAACGGCTCTTGGGCCTGGCGGCATCGTTCCGCGGCTTCGAACGTATCACGGTCGAGCCGCTGACCAAGAAGGCAACAGCTCTTCTCGCCGAAGGCACACCACTCGACCCCGATCAGCTCTTCTCACTGACCCGCGGAAACCCGTTCTTCGTGACAGAAGTGCTGGGTGATCCTTCCGGTGAGATTCCACCGTCGGTAGTGGACGCCGTGAGGCTTCGCGCCAGCGGGCTCTCTGCGCCATCGCGTCGAATCCTCGATTGCGCCTCGATTGTGCCCACGGCCGTCGAGTGGTGGCTCCTCGAGTCGCTCGTCGGGGACTCGGTGTCACTCGACGCGTTTGCCGAGATCGGCCCACTGATGACCACAAACGGCTCAGACGTCCGGTTCCGTCACGAGATCGCCCGACTCGCCGTCGAAGCAGCCCTCGATCCCACGCTGCGTAGTGCCCTGCACCGCGCAGCTGCCGAAGCGCTATCAAACCCACCGGCGGGAGGCCCTGACGCCGCAAGAATCACGCACCACGCTCTGGAGGCAGATGATGGTGAGATGGTTCGTCGGTGGGGACTGGCTGCTGCACGCCAAGCCCTCTACGAAGGTGCACCTGCTCAGGCCAGCAGCCATTACCAAGCAGTCCTCGAAGCCATGCGCGGAGACGACTTCGAACTCAGGAAGCCCATCCTCCTGGAGGCAACTCAGATTGCGCACTCGGTAGGAGATCGCGAGGCGAACCTGCGGATGACAAGTGAGCTCATCGAGCACAGCCAAGACGGAACAGACCCCCAAATAGAGGCTGTGGCCCTTGCCCGCCGGTCAAGATCACAGCTAGAGGGTGAGCAATCTCGACGCGATCTGGGGCGCGCTGTTTCGATTGCAGAAGCTGATCGACAATTGCGCGGCATGGGAGAGGTGTTTGCTTCTGCGAGCGGATCCGCCATGCTCGAGAGGCGTCTTGACGATGCGGTCGAGCTTGCGCGCTTGGCGCTGACCCAGCCCGACAACGACTCCCGGACGGAGCTTCGAGCTCTGAGCGGACTCGGCACTGCGCTCCTGATGCAAGACGATCCCGAAGGAGTCTCCACACTCCTCGGCGCTGTTCAGTCCGCCGAGAACCTCGGAATGCCCGAATACGTCTACTGGATCTTCAGCAATCTCGGGTCCGGGCTCGGCGAAAGGCGACGCTACGACGAAGCAGTGCCCTACCTACACGAAGCGATCGAACTGAACGGTCAGAGGGATATCGACCCCTGGGACGAGTACAGCACCGCGTGGCTCGCTCGGGTGTTCTTTGAGCAAGCTCGCTACCCAGAAGCCGCGCTCCAACTCGCAGGTCTCGGCCCGAGCCGGACGATGTCGCCCGAGGCTCACGTCACAGCCTTCACTGTCCTCGGACGACTTGCTATTCGGCGGGGAGACCCAGACGGAACCCACCGATTGGAGGAGATCGGAGGACTTGTGTCCTCTCTCGACCTGGTCCAGCGCACCTGGCCGTGGGCAGCAGGCATGGCCGAAGCAGCCTTCCTCGAAGGCAGGACCGGCGACATCGAGGCAATCATCCACGACCCCCTACAAAGAGCCCTCGAACTCAAACTCGATTGGGCGATAGGAGAGCTCGCCTACTGGCACTGGATCGCCACGGGCAACGCTGTCGATGTCCAAGACGCGGCACAGCCGTACCGCGACATGGTCAACGGTGACTGGGCAGCCGCCGCGACGGCCTGGGCCGCGATTGGCTGTCCATACGAAGAAGCCCAATCTCTCTCATTGGGAGGCCCAATGGAGCGACTCCGCGCCGTGTCCATCCTTCACGCAATCGACGCAAAGCCCCTCGCCGGATCCTTGAAGAGGCAGCTGCGAGCCATAGGGGTCACGGTACCTCGAGGTCCGTATGCCGGAACCCGGCAACACCCACTCGGTCTCACGCTGCGTCAAGCCCAGGTTCTGGATCTCCTCGGACAGGGACTGTCGAACAAAGCAATCGCAGACCAGCTATTCATCTCAAGGCGAACCGCCGAACACCACGTCGCCGCAGTTCTGACAAAGCTCGAAGTCAGCAATCGCACCGAAGCCGCGGCCATGGCCCGCAGTCAGGACTCGGCCGGGAGAAGGTGAATGCAAGCCTCCCGCTAGCGGTCGACGAGTATCAGGGGTCCAGCGCAACCCACCAAAGTCGCACTAGCCATCGGCCGTCAGCTGCCTTGTGATCTGGCTCGGATCAAAGAACTCCCAGACTTCAGCGATCAAGTCTCCATCGAATCGGAACAGCAGCATGTGCTCCCACTCCATGACAACTCCCGTCGGCGCAAGATCGCCCCACACACCGGAGTGCGTACCGACCAAGTCCGTGTGAACCGAGGTCCACTCCGCGTCCGACAACACCCGATTCACGCGCCAGTGAAC
>JARFQS010000593.1 GCA_029287645.1 Thermoanaerobaculia bacterium
AGCCCCTCCCCTTGTATCTTTATCTCCTCAGAAAGAGAGAGCCCCCTGGTGTGGAGGGCTCTCGAGGTCAAGAGGCAGCGGGGATGAGACGCTGTTCCCTCCCGACGGCCGTAGAGCCTGAGCGAGTAGATAAGCGCCCCCTGACGAACCACCCGAACGAACCTCTTGGGATCGCCGGTGCCAGATCGGACAAGGGGTCTTTCCAGGCGGAGGGGCATGGTTGGGTGAGGCCGCAGCCTGGGAAGACCCCTTGGTCGATCCCACCCCCGAGGACGGGCTTCTAGGATTCGGCGAGGTGACCTCCAGCGGGTCCTTGCAGCGGAAGGGAGGATAGTCCCCCGGGGGCCCCGCGTCGGACCTCCCGGGCAAGCGCTTGCTATGCTTGAAGGGCTCGAAACCAAAAAGGAGGGAGCGTCATGGGGCAGGTTGTGGACGCTGCTGTGGTGGATCGCATGGTCGCGATGCGGCGCGATCTGCATCAGTACCCCGAGCTGAGTTGGCAGGAGCACAAGACCGCCGAGCGAATCAGCTCTGCCCTGCACGAGCTGGGAATCGCCCATCACCGTCTGCTAGGTACGGGTGTCGTGGCCGACTTGCCTGGTGGGCAGGGATTGCCCGCCGTCGCCCTCAGGGCCGACATCGATGCCCTGCCCATTCAAGAAGAGACGGGTCTGCCTTTCGCGTCGACGAACGACGGCGTGATGCACGCCTGTGGTCACGACGGGCACACCAGCATGCTGCTCGGTGCGGCCGAGCTCCTGGTTCGAGGTGGTGATCTGCCGGCTCCGGTCAAGCTCATCTTCCAGCCTGCGGAGGAAGAGGGTGCTGGCGCCAACGCGCTGATCGAGGCGGGCGTGCTCGAGAGCGTGGGTGTGATCTTCGGCGGGCACCTCGACCGCCACTTCTTCACCGGAACCCTGGTAGTGGCTCCAGGCCCCGGAAGTGCCTCCACCGACTACTTCACAATTCGCGTGACCGGGCGTGGCGGCCACGCTGCCAGGCCTCACGAAACGATCGATGCGGTCGTCGTCGGCTCGCTGATCGTGACCGCGATCCAGACCATTGTGTCGCGAGAAATCGATCCTTCCGACCCGTCGATCGTCACGATCGGTCGATTCGAAGCGGGTTCGGCGCCCAACGTCATCGCCGGACAGGCGGAGCTCGAGGGGACGATTCGCGCTCAAAGCCCGAAGGTGCGCGAGCACCTCAAGAAGTCGATACGGAGGGTGGCGGAGTCGATTGGGCAACTCCACCAAGCGTATCTGGAGATCGAGCTCACGGAAGGCTCCCCGCCGATCGTCAATACCCCCGGAGCGACGACACTGGCGTATCAGGCAGCGGTTGCCATCGCCGGCGAGAAGCGTGTCCGCAGACACTGGCGGGTCACCATGGGTGGCGAGGATTTCGCAAACTATCTTCTTTCCGTGCCTGGTTGCTACATCCGTATCGGGGCGCGGCCCTCGACGGACCAGGGTTTTCCGGCCCACTCGAGTCGATTCGACTTCGACGAGGCGGCGCTCTCCATCGGGGCGAGCTGGATGGCCGAGGTCGCCCGTCGAGCCGGGGCAGCCCTCGAGAGTGGAGAGCTCGATTCGTTGGACCGGTTCGAGGAAGTCGACGAGGATGAATCGTGATCCGGATTCGCGAGGCCACCGATACGGATGTTGCACAGATCCGCGAGATCTTCGAAGCGACCTACGGTACGGACTACGCCTACTCGGAGTTCTACGAAGAGCCGTATCTCAAGAAACTCATCTACTCCGACGACACCTTGATGCTGGTAGCCGAAGAGGCAAAGAGCGGGCAGGTGGTGGGAACGGCTTCTGTGGTTCTGGAGAGTGGTGCCTATACCGATCTTGTCGGCGAATTCGGACGCCTCGCCGTGCACCCCGAGTACTGGGGACAAGAGATCGGGAGCCTGCTGCTCGAAGAACGTCTGAATCGAGTTGGAGACCGCCTTCACGTCGGCTTCATGGAGGCGCGGGTGAGCCATCCCCATTCGTTGAAGAACGGCCTTCGCTACGGCTTCGCAGCAGTCGGTTTCCTGCCGTTGAAGCTGCGCTTTGGTGACGAGCGAGAGAACGCCGCCTGGCTGGTCAAGTACTTCGGCGAGGCGTTGGACCTGCGTCGAAACCACCCCCGCATCATTCCCGAGGCCTATCGGCTTGCCGGCCTCGCTCTGGACGAAGTCGGGCTGGAGCGCGACTTCATCGTCGATGAGAAAGCCGCTCCCTACCCCCACGGAGGGGACTACGAGCTCCAGGAGCTCACCGCGACCGGCTACTCCTCCCTGCTACGCATCGAACGGGGACGACTTCGCAACAGGGAGGTGTTTGGCCCCCTCCGCCTCCATTACGGCTTCTTTCGCCTGCGAGCGGAGCGTTCCAACTACCTCATTGCGCGCAGCGAGGGGCACATCGCGGGAGGCATCGGCTTCACCCTGGACAGGGAAGAGAACATCGCCCGGATCTTCGAGCTGATCTGCCTCGAGGATCACACCGTACGCCTCCTGCTGAAAGAGCTGGAGCGCAAGTGTCGGGAGGAGTACGACATCTGCTACGTGGAGATCGATGTCAACGCCCACTCGCCCCGCATGCAGCGCACTTTGCTGGAAATGGGATATGTACCGGCCGCCTACGTCCCGGCCCTCGCCTTTCACCGCGTGGAGCGGCTCGATGTCTTGAAGATGGCGCGACTCCTGACTCCGTTGGAGCGTCTCTCCATGGAGCTGGTACCGCCTGTCCAGGGCTTGGCGGAGCTGATTCTGCGAGGCTTCGAACGACAGCAGGTCCTTCCCCGGATCGGGGCTCTGACCGAAAAGATCCGGCTCTTCGAGGGTCTGACGGAGGAGCAGATCCAGCGCATCGGTGCGGCGTGTGGCCAGGCGACCTTCTCGGAAGGTGATCAGATCTTCTCGGCAGCTGACGAGTGCAACGAGACGTACATCCTTCTCGAGGGGGAGGTCCAGATTCTGATGGCGGATGGCGAACGGTCTGTCGGCGCGGTCGGTCCAGGCGAGTGCCTGGGAGAAGTCTCCATGCTCATCGGCACCGAACACTCGGCCGACGCCGTAGTCAGCTCCCCGGTGCGTGCGGCCGTGCTTCCCAAAGAGGATCTGTTGGAGCTGGTTCGGCAGCGGCCCGATATCGGGGTGGTGATCTTTCGCAATCTCGCGCGAGGCCTGGGAGAGAAGCTCCGCCGGGCAGATCTGGGGCAATAAGGGTTGAACCGTCCGTTGTACCTCCGGCCGTTCCTTTGGGTCTTGAGGACCTGGGGTCTTGGGGCCCCTGACGTTTCCAGAAATGTAGGGGAGGGGCCTGTCCCCTCCTGTGTTCGTTCAGGAAACCCATTCTAGGGAGCCACCGTATGTCCTGCAGCAGGTGACTACGGCCGTGTCCAATCCAGCCCTCCTCGACAGTTCCGATCTCGCGGAACGAATTCGCGCTCGTGACTCCGAGGCGCTGCGGGTCGTCGTCGAGACCTATCTGCCGCAGATCTTGAGAGCCGCGAGAGGCGGCGGTCTCAAGCCGCACGAGGCTGAGGACGTCGCCCAGAACACCTTCGCCACCTTCGTCGAGTCGGCGGAGAGGTTCGAGGGCCGGTCCCACGTTCGAACGTGGATCTTCGGCATCCTCTATCGGAAGATCTCGGAAACACGACGCAAGCTGGGGAAGGACCGCCAGGTGGACGACATCGACGAGGTCTTCGAGAGTCGCTTCGACGAGAACGGTACCTGGAGCCAGCCACCGCGAACTGCCGATGCCGCTCTCGAGGCCAAGCAGACCCGGCAGGAGATTGCCGATTGCCTGGAAGCGGCCCCATCAAAGCAGAGAATGGCCTTTGTTCTACGGGAGGTCGAGGGGCTCTCGAGCGAGGAGATCTGTAAGATCCTGGAGGTCAGCAGCACCAACCTGGGTGTGATGTTGTTTCGTCTACGCAATCGTGTTCGGGAGTGCCTCGAAGCGAAATGGGCGGCATAGCTCCATGTTGAGTTGCAAAGACACTGCCCACACCGTTTCGACCGAGGACGTCACTCCGGTCTCTTGGCGGCAGCGCCTGGCGGTCAGGCTCCACCTGATGATGTGTCGTCACTGTCGACGCTACGCCGAGCAGATCGAGGCCCTTGGCGAAGCAACCAGAGCCACCTTCCGGCACCCCCCCGAAGACCCCTCCAGCCCCGAAGCTCCCGAAAACCTCGCCCAACTCCAGTCGGATATCCTCGAGCGCCTTTCACAACCCTCTGCGCAGGATGATCCTGAGTCCTCCTGAGGCCTCGCCCACACACACTGTTCGCTGGAAGAGCTCCGGGAGAACCTGGTGGGGGTCCGGTGGACCGTCAGGGACAATACCGCTATCCTCTGGGCCCACGACCCGGCAAGCAGCGAAGTAGTACAGGTTCTGCAGGCTCCGGAGGAGTGACCGGCGAGTCCGCGCTTGCAGGCAGAATCGAAAGGAGATTCTATGAAAAGGGCAATCCCTCTGGCAGTTCTCACGACCCTCCTTGTTGGCTGTGCCCAGCCGCCGTCAGGCGAGATCGCCGACACCGTCTACACCAATGGCAAGATCTACACCGTCGATGAGGCCCAGCCCCGGGCCGAGGCGGTGGCGATCAAAGACGGGAAGTTCCTGGTTGTCGGCTCGAACGCCGATGTCGAGGCGGTGACCGGCGATGCCACAGATGTCGTCGACCTGGGCGGCGCCTTCGCAATGCCGGGTATCGGTGATTCGCACATTCATCCGGCGCTGGTCATGCCCAAACGGGCCTTTTGCGGCCTGCCGGGCACTTTCTATGAGCCATCCGAGCAACAGACCATTGATGCACTCAAGGAGTGCATTGCCAACTACCCTGAAGACCGCGAGTGGTTCATTGCGGCCGGGTGGTCAGCACCTGCGATGTCAGACGACACGCTGACCCGTGAGTTTCTCGACAAGCTGATCCCTGACCGTCCCGCCTACGTCGAAGACGAGACAGGTGGTCACCAGGCCTGGTTCAATACGAAGGCCATGGAAGCTGCCGGCATTACCAGTGATTTCAAGGATTCCCCAGAAGGGTACTTCAGCCGCACGCCGGACGGCGACATCGCCGGCCGGGCTTATGAAGGAGCCGTGAACCCGTTGCTGGCCGCGCTGCCGGCATTCGACGTTGAGCTCAAGAAAATAGCGTACTCCAAGCTAATGGATGAAGCCTTGTCCAAGGGCGTGACGGCGTTCGGGGAGGCATATGCGGGGGTGTTCGACGGCGACCTGCAGGCATGGCAGGAACTTCACCTGGAAGGCAAGATTCACCAGCACGTCAAGATCTACCTCAAGGGAAACCTCGGTACGGCAGAGCTCACGCCCATCGAAACGCTCGAGGAGTGGTGGAACACCTATGATCTGCCGGGCACCAAGGGTGTCAAGCTGGGCATGGACGGCAGTATCGAGTCCTTCACTGCGCCGCTGGTTGACGGCTATGCGAGCACGGAAGTGGATCCTGTAGAGAGCCCGCTGCCCGGAGATCAGCTGGATGAGGATGAATCCGGCAGCGACAACGCCGAACTCCTCATTCCAGCGAATAAGTTTGCGGACTACGTGGCCGAACTGGACGCGGCCGGATTCCAGGTCAAGGTTCACGCGATTGGAGATGGTACCGTCCGGTCCACCCTAGACGGTTACGAGCGGACCATCAAGGCCAATGGGAATAACCGCCTGCGCCATCATATAGACCATTGCAGCCTGGTCCATCCGGACGACTTTCAGCGCTTCGTCGACTTGGACGTCAGTTGCACGATCTGGCCGCCACTGAATGCACCCATCGGTTACAACACGGGTGGTATACAGGCGGTTCTCACACCCGAGACCTGGAACCGCATGTATGCAAACCGGGAACGCCTGGACGCCGGCATTCGACTGGTCAATCACACAGACGCGCCGGCCGCCACCATGTGGCCCTGGTTCGGCATGGAAGCCGCGATCACGCGCCAATTCCCGGGCAAGCCCGACCGGGGCACGATGGGTGAGGAACATGCCCTTACATTGGAGGAACTGATCGAGGCCTACACGATCAACGTTGCCTGGTCGCTGCATTACGACGACGTCACCGGCTCGATCGAGGAAGGCAAGTTCGCCGACATGATCGTGCTCAACCACGATCTCTTCGAGATCCCGGTCACTGACATCCACAAGACCGAGGTTCAAAAGACGATCTTCAAGGGGGACGTCGTCTACACCGCGAACTGACAGGAATCTGACGAGGCCCTTCATGCTCTCGGCCTTGGGCTGAGCGCGGGATGATCCGGAGGTCTATGCTCACCATCGCTCCCCACCCCGTTGCTTCGACGATCGCGTTGATGGGTCTATAGTGTGAAGACGATGAGCGAGAGAGAGCTGCTGTACCTGTCGCAGGAAGATGTGGTCGCGACCGACGTGGGCATGCCAGAGATCCTGGAGGCCCTGGAGACAGCCTTTCGGGAGCACGGCGAGGGTCGAGCCGAGATGCCGCCGAAGCCGGGGATTCACCCGGGTGACGGCGACAACTTCATCCATGCGATGCCGGCCTATATAC
>JARFQS010000629.1 GCA_029287645.1 Thermoanaerobaculia bacterium
CACTGTAGCTATCCACCCTCCCCAGGAGATCGAGTCGGAGAACCTCGACGAGCCAGGTCTAACCGGGGATCTAGAAGCCGACCAGGATCCGGGTGAGCTCGACCACGATCAGATCCTGGCCCTGCTCCAGGATTCGCTCGAGGCCTACGAGTCCGCCGACATCTTCTGGAAACAGGGAAACTTCGAAGACGCTTTCGCTGCATTGGATCGCGCCTACGAGCTGATGGCCGAAGCGCCTCTGAACGGAGATCCTCTGATCGCCCAGGAGAAGGAGGATTTGCGCCACCTGATCTCACGGCGTGTCATCGAGATCTACGCCTCCAGACAGACGGCGGTCGGAGATATCGACCGCTCGATTCCGATGGTTCTCAACGAGTATGTCGAGCGCGAGATCAAGAGCTTCCAGGGGCCCGAAAGGACCTTCTTCCTCGAGTCCTATGTGCGCTCCGGCCTCTACAGGCCGATGATCCTCGAGGAGCTGAAGAGGGCGGGTTTGCCAGAGCAGATCAGCTGGCTTCCACTGGTCGAGAGCGGATTCAAGGTCCGAGCGCTGTCGCGCGCCCGGGCCCTCGGCCTCTGGCAGTTCATCTCTTCGACTGGCTACCGCTACGGACTGGAGCGTTCATGGTGGATCGACGAGAGGATGGACCCCCTGAAGGCCACTGTCGGGGCCATCGGATATCTCACCGATCTCCATAACCTCTTCGGCGATTGGCTCACCGCTCTCGCCGGCTACAACTGCGGCGAGCGGAATGTCTTGCGAGGAATCAGTAGCCAGCGCGAAGGCTACTTCGATCAGTTCTGGGATATCTACACCCGGCTGCCTCGCGAGACCCGTCGCTACGTGCCCAGGTTTCTGGCCGTTCTGCAGATCATCGAGGATCCCGCTGCCTACGGCTTCGACCTGCCCGAGCCTCTGCCTCCTCTCGAATGGGAGACGCTCGAGATCGAGCGCTCGGCCGAGTTGACCTCGCTGGACAAGGTGCTGGGACTGGAGGCAGGTACTCTCGCTGCGCTGAATCCCGAGCTGCGTAGAAAGGCCACGCCCACCGAACCCTATGAAGTCAAGGTTCCGACTGGGCAATCGGAGGTCCTGCTGGCGAGTCTGGACCAGGTGCCGGAGTGGGATGCTCCCTCGACCTCCTACACGGTGCATCGGGTTCGAAGCGGAGAGACTCTCTCGGGCATCGCATCGCGCTACGGCACCAGCGTCCGGACCTTGATGGACATGAATCGGCTTCGCAGCGCCAATCGGATCTGGCCCGGTCAGCAGCTACAGGTGCCGGAGGGACGTCCGCGCGCCACCTATGCCTCCAACCCGATACCGCCCGGTCAGGAGATTCAGCACTCCGTGCGACGTGGGGACAGCTTGTGGCTGCTCGCCAGCCGCTATGGGACGACGATCGATCGGATCAAGCGGGACAACAACCTCTCCAGCACGGTCCTCACGCCCGGTCAGTCCCTGCGGATTCGCAGCGCGTCGGCAGCACCCGGCGGAAGTTCCAGTAGTACCTACGTGGTGCAAAGAGGCGACACTCTGGGCCGAATCGCCCAAAGGCAGGGTGTCTCACTCAGCCGTCTGATGACTGCCAACGGCCTGTCCCGGCGTAGCACGATCTATCCGGGCCAGAGGTTGTCGATTCCCAACTGACACTCCAGGCTCGCTTGGCCGCACGCAACCGACCGCAAGTGCCCAGTGCGTTGTCGGTGCGGGTATCGACCTCGACCCCGGAAAGCGGTAGATTGGGTGGGAATTGAAGCGATTCGAAAGATGAAGATCTACGTCGCGGTCACCGACGACCGGCTCTTTCAGTTCTTGAGAACGCGCCCAGATCTGGACGAGATCAACTTCCTCCAGCCGGGAGGAAGACGTCGATTCCAGGCCCTCAAACCCGGCGAACCCTTCCTCTTCAAGCTCCACAGTCCGCGTCACTTCGTCGTAGGTGGCGGGTTCTTCGCTCACTCCTCCCTGCTGCCAACCAGCCTCGCTTGGGAGGTCTTCAGAGAAGGTAACGGTGCCGTCACGCCCGAGGCGCTCAGACGGAGAATACAGAAGTACCGGCGCGGTCCTGCAAAGCGTGGCGAGGACTACGACGTCGGCTCGATCATTCTCGAACGACCGTTCTACTTCGACGAGGCCGACTGGCTCGAGCCTCCGAAGGACTTCTCGAAGAGCATCGTGCAAGGCAAGGTGTACGACACTTCAACGGCGATAGGAAAGAACCTGTGGGAGGACGTGCGACGCAGAATGTCGGCCCTGCACACCGGCCATATCGTCGAGCCTCAGACCGAGATGTTCGGCGAGCCGCCTGTTGCACCCCCCAGGCTCGGACCCGGTGCCTTCCGGATTCTGGTGACAGACGCCTACGAACGTCGCTGTGCCATGACCGGCGACGGCACGCTCCCAGCCCTCGAAGTGATCCACATCCGCCCTCCGGCCCAGGGCGGACTGCATCGCGTCGACAACGGCCTGCTCCTCAGATCCGACCTTCGTCGGCTCTTCGAACAGGGGTACTTGACCCTCACCGACGACTTCACCATTCGCGTCAGCAGTCATCTGCAACGGGACTACCCCGAGTCCGACGTCTATCGAGCCCTCGATGGCACGTCGATCCGAATCCCCGACCAGTTCGAGCATCAGCCGCGGTCAGCCTTCCTGGACTGGCATCGACGCAGGGTCTTTCACGGTTGATCGCCCTACATGGACCCCAGCTGCACACTGCCCAAAGGCGGCTCTCTCTCCGCCTGCACAACAACTCCCGTGGATGATCGCCCACGACTGAAGGAACTCGTCCAGTGACCCAACAGTCCACCAAGAAGCCTCGCCGGCGCGCCACGGCCAGTAGCATGGCCGCACGCCAGCGAGAGATCTCCGTAAGCGAATTCTTCACCAAGAACCGGCACCTCCTGGGCTTCGACAGTCCCACCAAGGCGTTGCTGACAACGATCAAGGAAGCCGTAGACAACTCCCTGGACGCCTGCGAGGAAGCTGGCATCCTCCCGGATCTCGATATCTCGATTCACGCCCTTGCCGAGAATCGATACCGAGTCGAGGTGGGGGACAACGGGCCCGGGATCGTCAAGGCCCAGATTCCCAAGATCTTCGGCAAATTGCTGTATGGATCGAAATTCCATCGTCTCCGTCAGAGCCGCGGGCAACAGGGAATCGGGATCAGTGCCGCTGGTATGTACGGGCAGCTGACGACGGGCAAGCCCATCGTCATCGAAAGCCGAACGAGCCGGCGAAAGCCGGCGCATCGCTACGAGTTGGTGATCGATACCCTTCGCAACCAGCCGGTGGTCAAGAAAGACCTGGAGGTCGAATGGGAGGCTGCTCATGGCACTCGCGTCGCCATCGAGCTCGAGGGTTCCTACAAGAGGGGCCGCCATGGAGTGGAGACCTATCTCAGGCAGACGGCACTGGCGAATCCACATGTCGAGATCCAGTTTCGTGGACCGGGCGAGGAGGAGGCCCTCGTCTTTCGACGGGCTTCGACCCAACTCCCTCCAGAAGCTCTGGAGATCCAGCCTCACCCCTACGGCGTCGAGGTCGGTCTTCTCCTGCGGATGTTGAAAGAAACCAAGGCCCGACGTCTGAGCACCTTCTTCCAGACCGAGTTCAGTCGCGTCGGGCCGACACTGGCTCGGCGCATTGTCGAGGGAGCCGAGCTCTCCTCCAAGAGCTCTCCAAAGCGGGTCGCCGCCGACGCGGCAGAAAAGCTCATCGCCTCGATCGCCGATGTTCGGATCCCCGCCCCCCCCGACCAACTGCCTCTCCCCCATCGGCGAAGAAAGACTGCTGGCAAGCTTGCAGGAGCAGATCGAAGCCGATTTCTACGCTGCAGTCAGTAGATCACCCGCCGTCTACCGCGGTAACCCCTTCCAGGTTGAAGTCGGACTCGCCTACGGAGGCGATCAGGGAGCAGACGACCTCATCTCCCTCTTTCGGTTCGCCAACCGGGTTCCTCTTCTCTACCAGCAGGGAGGTTGCGCCGTTTTCAAGAGCGTCATGTCGACCAACTGGAAGGCCTACGGACTCCAGCAGAGCCGCGGCGCTCTGCCCAGTGGGCCGATGACTCTCATGGCCCATGTTGCCAGTGTCTGGGTACCCTTCACCAGCGAGAGCAAAGAGGCCGTAGCCAGCTATGACGAGATCGTCCGCGAAATGAAACTGGCTCTCCAGGAGGTCGGAAGAAAACTCGCTCGACACGTCAAACGGACACAGCGGCGCCGCGACGCCGACCGCAAGCGCGCCTATATCGAGAAGTACATCCCTCATATCGGTATCGCGCTGCAAGACATTCTGGGCCTGAGCGAGAAGCAGGAAGTGGAGATCGTCGAGACTCTCACCGACACTCTGGCTCGCAGCCGGAAGATGTAGGACCCGTCTCGAACACCCCCACTGTCATGAGAACCGAGCTCGATTGAAGGAGCCAAGGATGCCTTCCAAGACGAAGTCGAAGCCGAGCGCCGCCTCCGTGACCGGCAAGATCCGCGCCGAGGCTCGCGGCATTCGCACCAAGATCCTGCAGCGCAAGACGCCGGCCATGAAGTTCCCGGTACGCAGCCTTTCGAACGTGGTCTATCGACCCAAGAAAGGGCACTTCGAGATCAAGAGGCGGAAGAAAGAGCGCACCCTGACGGTCGGGACGGTCAAGACTTTCGCCCAGACTCTGCGCATGATGGCGTTCAGCAAAGAGCTCGTCGAGACAGACGACATAGCGACCAAGCGAGAGGCCTACTACGTCAGCAAGAACTGGGACGACGCGCGCTTCAACGAGCAGCCCGAAAGTGACACCGTGATCGAAGATGTGGAAGCCCTGTTCGGAGTCAATCGGGAGCAGCTCGGATTCATTCCGGAAGAGAAGGGCGGAGATGTCGCCGGCCAGCTCATCGTCATCGACCACGATCGCGAGACCGGCGAGAAGCTGCACATCGACTGCACGCGTTTCGGCAGTGGCGCCTACTCCATTCCCATTTCCGTGGAGCAGCTGGAGTTCGAGACCGATGCCCAGTTCATCCTGGCGATCGAAACCGCCGGCATGTTCCAGCGGCTCGTCAAGCACTCCTATTGGCGCTCGGCCAACTGCATTCTCATCTCGCTCGGAGGTGTTCCGACCCGGGCCTGTCGCCGATTCATCCGTCGCCTTGCGGACGCCAAGAAGCTACCTGTCTACGTATTCGTAGACGGCGACCCCTACGGCTACAGCAACATCTACCGAACACTCAAAGCCGGCTCAGGCAACGCGGCGCATCTGAACGAGTTCTTCTGTGTGCCCCAGGCGCGATTCCTGGGCGTGACACCGAGTGACATCGACGAGTACGACCTGCCCACCCATCCGCTCAAGGACGTGGATGTCAAACGTGCCAAGGACGCCCTCAAGAACGACCCCTTCGTCCAGCATCACAAGCCCTGGCAGGAGGCACTTCAGCAGCAGATCCGAATGGGGGTCCGCGTTGAACAACAGGCCCTCGCCAAACACGGTCTCAACTTCGTGATCGACGAGTACCTGCCGCGCAAGATGGCCAACAAGAAGGCCTTCCTACCTTGAGACTCTTCGAGCTACCTTTTGCGATCCGGCTCACGGCATGAAACGCGCGACCACCAGCGTCAGATCGTCGGCCTGACTCACATCGCCCTTGAACCTGGAGATTTCGTTGAGGATCGAGTCGCGAATCTGTCGAGCCGAGCTTCGACGGCCTGTCCGCGCGACCTCCCGTCTCAAACGATCCTCACCAAAGCTCTCTTCGTGCAGGTCGCTGACCTCGAGAACGCCATCCGTATGGAAGGCCAGGACGTCACCGGGCTCCAAGGGCTTCTCGACCAGGTTGAACTCGGGCTCCAGCTGAGTTCCCAGCGGCAGGCCACTCGATCCGAGAACCTCGGCCTTCCCGGTCGTGGAATCCAATCGGACCAAGGGAGGGTGTCCTGCATTGGCAACTGCCAGCATTCGCGTTTCCGCATTCAGGACCGCTATCTGCAAAGTCACGAACATGCGCCTCGGCGCGGTTTCTCGAACCAGGCGATTCAGTCGCTCCAGGACCTCGACCGGTGAGGTCAGGTTCTCGCGCAGAAGGTAGAGCCCACTTCTGACTCCGGAAAGCACGAGGCCGCTCGCCATGCCATGTCCGGCCACATCTCCGATCACCACGGCGAGCACGCTGTCGTTCACTTTGAAGTGCTCGAAGTAGTCGCCACCGACTTCCGACGCGGGTAGGGATACCCCCGAAAAGTCGAGCCAGTCCATATCCGGATCGTGCCGAGGCAGCATGCTCAGCTGCATCTCCCGAGCCGAATTGAGCTCGTCCCTCATGCGGGACTGCTCCTTCTCGCGCAGCAGCTCGGATCGCCAGTCCCTCACGAACCTCTCC
>JARFQS010000057.1 GCA_029287645.1 Thermoanaerobaculia bacterium
GACATCGACGCCCTGAAGATCGTTGCCGATGGCGTGAACTTCCTGCGCAGCGAGGAGCGCGCCTTCCTCGTCATCACCCACTACCAACGACTGCTCAACTACATCGTGCCGGATGTAGTTCACGTATTGCTCGACGGGCGAATCGTTCGCACAGGCGGCAAGGAGCTGGCCATGGAGCTCGAGGACAAGGGCTATGCATGGCTGGAAGAGCCCCTCGGTGCCAGCGAGCCGGTGAGTGCCTAGGTTTCCAAGGAGAGATCGAGCAACATGACGACCACGATGACAGCAAGCGACACCGACCGCTTCGTAGACGTTTTCGAGGCGTTCGAGCAGGCTCTGCCTGCATCTCATCCCGAGAGTCTTCGCAACAAGCGGCGGCAGGCGATCGAGAGGTTTTCCGATCTCGGGTTTCCCACTCTCCGGCAGGAGGAGTGGCGATTCACGAACGTCGGCCCCATCGCCCGTACGCCGTTCAGCCTCGATGTCGCCGTCGATGGAGTGACGGCAGACAGCATCCGACCGTTCTCCTACGAGGGTACGGCCCAGCTGACTCTCGTCAACGGCCGCTTTGTTCCACAACTGTCGGATTTGGACGACCTGCCCGAGGGTATGGTCGTCTGCAGCCTGGCCGAAGCCCTGGAGAAGCACCCGGAGAAGGTCGAGCCTCATCTGGGCCGGCTGGCCAGCTTCGAGAACCACGCCTTCGTGGCTCTCAACACCGCCTTCTATGGTGACGGCGTGCTGATTTGGGTGCCGCGAAACCAGGTGGTCGAGAAGCCGATCAACCTGGTTCTGGTCGGCAGCCCGTCGGCCGAGCCGGTGGCCTTCTTCCCGCGCAACTTGATCGTCGGTGGCGAGAGTAGCCAGGTCACTGTAGTCGAGCAGTACGTGACGGTGGGTGAAGGGGCGTATCTGACGGCACCCGTCACCGAGATCGTGGCCGAAGACAATGCGGTCGTTGACCACTACAAACTGCAACGCGAGTCCACGGACGCCTTCCACATGGCCACGTTTCAGCTCCAGCTGGGCCGTGCCAGCAACGTTTCCTCGCACTCCATCTCCTGGGGAGGTGGATTGGTGCGTAACGATGTGAATGCCGTACTGGACGGAGAAGGTGGGGAGGCGACACTCAACGGTCTCTACATGGTGGAAGGAACCCAGTTGGTGGACAACCACATGCGCGTCGATCACGTAGCCGCACACTGCGACAGCCACGAGCTCTACAAAGGCATTCTCGAGGGCAAGTCCAGGGCCGTCTTCAACGGGCGCATCTACGTCCACCCGGGTGCGCAGAAAACCGACGCCAAGCAGACCAACCGCAACCTGCTGATCTCGCCCGACGCGCTCTGCAATTCGAATCCTCAGCTGGAGATCTTCGCGGACGACGTGAAGTGCACTCACGGCTCGACGGTCGGTCAGCTCGACGAGACGGCGATCTTCTATCTGCGATCCCGCGGCATCGGCGCAGATGCGGCGCGCAGCTTGCTGACGTACGCCTTCGCGGCCGACATCGTAGAACGCATCAAGGTTGCAGCGGTACGGCAGGACCTGGAGGAGTTCCTCTTTCGGCGCCTGCCGAAGGGCGACATCGTCCGACAGGCGGTGTAAGCTCCGGTGCGCTTATGCCTGAGCTCGACGAAGTGAAGCAAGCCGACTCAGCTTCGGCGGCGGAGCATCCGTTCGAGGTCGAGAGGATTCGTCAGGACTTTCCTGCCCTGACCCTGAGTGTCCACGGCCAGCCACTCGTCTACCTGGACAATGCGGCGAGCACTCAGAAGCCGGTCTCGGTTCTGGATGCGGTGGATCGGTGCTATCGGGAGTACTACTCCAACGTCCATCGGGGCGTCCATCATCTGTCACAGAAGGCGACCGACGCCTACGAGGAGGCGCGGCGCAAGGTGCAGGGTTTTGTCGGCGCGTCCCGAGCGGAGGAGATCGTCTTCGTGCGTGGAGCCACCGAGGGCATCAATCTGGTGGCCTCCACCTTCGGCCGCAGTCGGGTGAAGGCGGGCGACGAGGTGCTCATCACCGAGATGGAGCACCATTCGAACATCGTTCCCTGGCAGATGCTCTGTGAGCAGACGGGTGCGACACTCCGTGTTGCGCCCATCGACGACCGGGGGGAAGTGATCCTCGAAGAGTACGAGAAGCTCCTCAACGATCGCACCCGGATCGCGGCGATCGTCCACATCTCCAACGCTCTGGGAACGATCAATCCTGTGTCGCGGATGGTCGAGATGGCTCACAGCCGCGACGTGCCGGTGTTGGTGGATGGAGCGCAGGCGGCGCCCCACGCGTTGGTGGATGTCGAGGCTCTGGGCTGTGATTTCTTCGTCTGCTCCGGTCACAAGATGTTCGGACCGACGGGTATCGGCGCTCTCTACGGTCGCTGGGACCTCCTTTCGACCATGCCGCCCTATCAGGGTGGTGGAGAGATGATCAGGTCGGTCACCTTCACCAAGACCGAGTACGCGGAGCCTCCGGCACGCTTCGAGGCCGGTACGCCGAACATCGCCGGTGCGATCGGCATGGGCGCCGCGGTGGACTATCTTCAGGGGATTGGCTTGGAGACGATCGGTCGGTACGAGCTCGGGCTGCTGGAGTACGCCACGAGTGCGCTCTCCGCCATTCCGGGAGTGCGGCTCATCGGCACCGCGGCCCACCGCGCCAGTGTCGTCTCGTTCACCATCGACGGTGCCCATCCCCATGATGTCGGCACCATCCTCGATCGCGAGGGAATCGCCGTGCGCGCCGGCCATCACTGCGCCCAGCCAGTCATGGACCACTTCGGAGTCCCAGCCACGGTGCGCGCCTCCCTGGCCTTCTACAACCAACGTCAGGAGATCGATCGACTGGTGAGCGGGGTGGAGAAAGTGAAGGAGATCTTCAACTGATGTCGGAGCTCATGGACCTCTACCAGGAGGTCATCCTCGATCACAACAAACACCCCCGGAACTTCGGCCAGATCGAGCACGCGGACCATTGCGCTCACGGCGACAATCCACTGTGCGGTGATCAGCTCACGCTCTACCTCAAGATGGACGGGAACCGGGTCGCGGAAGTCCGGTTCGAAGGCCAGGGTTGTGCCATCTCCACCGCCTCTGCATCGATCTTGACCGAGGTGGTCCAAGGTAAGACCCTGGAGCAAGTGGAGTCCCTGTTCGAGTCGTTCCATGAGCTGCTGACCGGGGATCCGAGCGTCGTGGCGGAAGTCGGGCCGGAGCTCGGCAAGCTGGCCGTCTTCGCGGGGGTGCGGGAGTTTCCGGTCAGGGTCAAGTGCGCCACCCTGGCCTGGCATACCCTGAAGGCTGCGATCGCAGACGAGGACGCGGCAGCCACGACCGAGTAGAAGGAGTGCCTGCGGGCTTGTGCCGCAGTGGGCAGAGGAACCGATGACAGTGAGCGACAGTCTGGAAATCGCCAACCTCGAGCCGGCAGCCTGGGACCTGACCGAGCTGCTGCCGGAGCCGACCGAGGAGGTCATCGTCGAGCGTCTGGCCTCGATCGAGGTCTTGGTGCAGTCCTTCGAGAACAGGCGAGAGGACCTGTCTGCTGGAATGGGACAGGAGAAGCTTCTCGAAGTCCTTCAGCAGTACGAGTCTCTGGTCGAGAAGGTGGAGGTACTGGCAGCCTACGGGTACCTCTGGTTCGCTTCCGATACCCAGGACCAGGCCGCCCTGGACTTCAAGAATCGGATCGAGCAGGTACTCACGGATATCCAGAACAGAGTACTCTTCTTCTCCTTGTGGTGGAAGCAGCTGGACGATGAAGATGCCGACGCCCTTCTACCTCCGGCCTCCCAGCACCCCGATCACCGTCACTTCCTTCAGAATCTGCGCCGCCTGCGCCCCTTCACGCTCGAAGAAGGCTCGGAGCAGCTGATCAATCTGAAGGATGCGGACGGCATGGATGCCGTGCTGACGCTGTACTCCATGCTCACCAACCGGCTGGAGTTCCGTCTCGAGGTGGATGGGGAAGAGAGGGTACTGACCCGAGATCAGCTCGTCGCGAACGTCTACTCACCGGACCCGGATGTGCGTGAAGCCGCCTATCGGGAGCTGTTCCGGGGCTTCGAAACCGAAGCGACCCTGCTGGGCCAGATCTACGTGCATCGACTGCGTGATTGGTACAGCGAGAACGTCCAGTTGCGGGGCTTCGCCTCCCCGATCGCGGTTCGCAATACCGGCAACGACATTCCCGACGAGGCAGTGGAGACCCTGCTCGAGGTAGTGCGCGAGAAGAGTCCCGTCTACCAGCGTTATTTCCGCCTCAAGGCGAACTGGTTGGGTATGGAGCGCCTTCGTCGTTACGACCTCTACGCTCCCCTCGCTGGTTCCCAGAAGGAGATTCCCTACTCGGATGGGGTGAGCCTGGTCCTCGACACTTTCGACTCGTTCCACCCGGAGCTCGCCGCCAAGGCCGAACAGGTCTTCGCCGAAGGGCACATCGACAGTGCGATCCGCAAAGGCAAGAAGGGGGGCGCCTTCTGCTACACGGTACTGCCGAGCCAGACGCCCTGGCTGCTGGCCAACTACACCGGGCGCGTCCGTGATGTCGCTACCCTGGCCCATGAGCTCGGCCATGCGATCCACAGCATGATGGCCGCCGAGCACTCGGTTCTGGCGCAACACCCGGTGCTGCCGCTGGCGGAGACGGCGTCGGTCTTCTCCGAGATGCTACTCACGGATCGCCTGCTGGCGGAGGAACAGGATCCTCTCGTACGTCGAGAGCTGCTGGCCTCGGCCGTCGACGACATCTACGCGACGGTGCTGCGACAAGCCTTCTTCGTTCGCTTCGAGATCGCGGCCCATGACGCGGTGCGGGCTGGGAAGTCGGTCGCCGACCTGAACGCCCTGTATCAGGCCGAGCTCGAAGAACAGTTCGGCGACAGCGTGGAGATCGGACCCGAGTTCCAGCACGAGTGGATCAGCATTCCGCACATCTACCAGACACCTTTCTACTGCTATGCCTACAGCTTCGGCCAGCTGTTGGTGCTGGCGCTGTATCGGCGCTACAAGGAGCAGGGACAGGCCTTCATACCCGGCTACCTCGAGCTGCTGGCAGCCGGCGGATCCCAGCGCCCACAGGAGATCCTGGCGAAGGTGGGCGTCGACATCACCGACCCGGATTTTTGGCGCGGTGGATTCGCGGTGGTCGAAGACCTGATCGACCAGATGGAGACGGCTACTCGCTAGTCACCCTCTCCAGTCCTGGCAGATACAGGGAGTTGAAGAGCAGTTTGAAGGTGCGCACGGTCTGCGCCCGGTGTTGGGGCCGAAACCCGATCAGCACCACCCGACCTTCGCCGACGCGATACTCGACCACCGCGGCGCGCCGCTCGAGCAGCTCGGCTCCCTTGATATAGCCGCTCACCGGGATATCTGCTTCGTCATCCGGGTATCGGGCGATCACCTGACGACCGAACCGGGGGTCCGGGACCCTGGTCTGAAAGGCTGCCGAGCCCGCGATGTAGGCGACCTCCTCGGGTCGCATGCCGAAGCCCACCGGGTGCTCGACATCCACCAGCATCTTGACCATGGTGCCCGGAGCCGAGAACTGCTCCTCGCCGGCCTCGGCAACGATGTTGCTCACCGGTAGGCCGAACAGCTGGATGAAATAGGTGGCCGAGGAGTCCATGGCCACCACCGTGCCGCCGGCTTCGACCCACTTCTTGATCTCTTCCTCACCCTCGGGCGCGATGCCGCCCGAGTACTCCGGAGGCAGGGGGGACCAATGCTCCTTGGCCCAGGGGGAATCGGGTTCCCCCTTCGTGATGACCGAGGAACCCACGTCGGGAAACAGGAGCACGTCTACGGCACCCCTGAAGGAACCCTCCTTGATGTCCTGGTTGTTCAGATTGATGAAGGGGAAGTCGTACTGTTCCAGGACCCAGCGGGTCCAACCTTCATCCATGCTCGCCACCCATGGCTTGAAGAGGCCGACGCGCGAAGAGCGGACGCGAAGGCGATCGCCATCGGGTTCGGAGCCGAGCCCGCGGATCGGCAGGTGAAGCTCGTTCGCCAGGGCTGTCGCCTCGTCGTCGGAGAGCGCGCCCGATGGCAGCCAGATGTCTCCAACCCTACCTCCATCGGGGGCCGTCAAGAGCCAGTAGATCTCCTTGCCATCTCGCAGGAGGCGATTCAGCGCTTTGAAAGCCGAGTCCGCGCTGTGGGGGATGAGATACCCGCCAGGACCCTCGGAAAGTGTCACATCCGGCCATGCCGGGACCTCGACCTGGCGCAGCGTCGACGGAAGGGAGACGTCCGTCTCCACGACATCCACGCCCATGGCTATGGGTAGCGACCATGAAGTCGTGTCGTAGGGAGGAAAGATCGGCCCGCCCGGGTAGGGAATGACCTCCGGATAGCGCTGCGGCCGAAGCATGGTGAGCAGGAAGGCGCGATAGGGCTGCGCCGCCGGGATGACATGGGTTCCCGCCGGGTAGAGCGTCATCCCGAGCTGCAGCGGTCCATCCGAGGTGTAGACCCTGACACCGTGCTCGAGAAGAAGCTCCACGAGTCGGCCCGTCGCCACCGGGTCGTGCTGGTCGGGAGAGACGAGCCAGCCAGAGGGGGAATCAGTCTTTCCCGCCGCGGCCGCTTCGTCGGCCATCGAGTAGAAGTTGCGCAGGAACTCACGTCTGTTCTCCGAGACGGTCTCAATCAGCGCCCAGGTCGCGATGAGCTCGTAATCGACGATGTCTCTCAAAGTCCAGTCACCGCCGGGCCACGGAGAGGGAAAGTTCGCCCTTCGCGTGTACTCGGGCAACCCCTTGCTACCCCCCCTGAGCTCCCCGGAGTCGATCTGGATCGGTGTGGCGATCCGGGCACTGGCCACCTCGGTCAACAGGCCGGTGACGTTCTTCCACCAGGCGGTATTTCGGGTGCCGCCCGGCCAGTAGCTGTCGAAGATCATGTTGTGGCCGACCCCGGTGCGACCCGATTCCTCGAGACGGAAGCTCATGTTGGTGCCGATCAGATCGGCCTGCCGGAAGATCAGGGAGTGGATCTCCGGCGCCAGTGGATCGGTCTGTGGCGGCACGAACATGCGGGGCCCGGTGGAGCCCATCTGATGCTCGTCCAGGAAGACCTGCGGGAACCACCGGTGGTAGAGGACCTGGTTGACGACCTTGGACTCCTTCTGCGTCAGCATGTAGAAGTCGCGATTGTTGTCGTGGCCGACGTAGTGGTGGTAGAGCCAGGGCATCCGGCCACCCTCGAACTCGGTTCCGAGGTACTCGTTGTACCAATCGACCACCATCACCTGGCCATCCGGATTGATCGAAGGCATCAACAGGACGATCATCTCGTCCATCCAGGCCAGCTTCTCGGGATCGACCGTGGTGGCGAAGTCGTGAACGAGCTCCATGGCCATCTGGGTAGAGCCCACTTCCGTCGAGTGAATGGTGCAAGTGACGAGTGCAATGGCCTTGCCTTCGTCGATGAGGAGTGCCGCCTCCTCTTCGGCCAACTGGTCGGCGTTGGCGAGTCGGCGCGCTATCTCCCGATAGCGGTCCAGGTTCGACTGGTTCTCCTCGGAGGTGAGAACCACCGCCACCATCTCGTTGCCCAGTGTCGACTCGCCCAGATCGTCGATGGAGACCCTGCCCGAAGCGGCGGCAACCTCACGAAGATACGTCAGGACCTGGGAGTAGGTGGCGAGCTTGCGATCGGTTCCCACGGAGAAGCCCAGAAACTCCTCGGGTGTGGGTGGGGCGGCCAGTACCGCCGTGGACAGCAGTAGACCGACACTCAGGGCAAGGAGCTTGTCGCGCATTGAGTCCCTCCAGAATTGACGATGCTGCACCCCCCACCAGGAGGTGGGTTGGCGGGAAGGCTAGCACAGCCATCGAGGGCTTCGAGCGAACCGATCCAGGGCAGAAAGGCAACGACCTCTCGGCGGATCCGCTAGAATCTCTATCTCTTGAAACTGTTGAGGATTTCGGAAGGAGACATCATGTCCAAGCTCTCACTTTCCTTGCTCGTACTCGCACTTCTGGTTGGCGTGACGGCCTGTGGACCCAAATCAGAAGCACCCACACCGGAGGCACCCTCGGAAGCTGCTGAAGAGGTGGTCGAAACCGTCGAAGAAGCTCTGGTAGGCGTTGCCGTGCTGACGCCTCGCGCCGACACCGACGTCGCGGGAACGGTGACGTTCACCCAAACTGGAGAAGGCGTGGTGGTCGTGGCCAATATCTCCGGGGTCGCACCGGGTCTGCATGGGATCCATCTGCACGAGAAAGGCGACTGCAGCGCCGGGGACTTCACCTCGACGGGCGGTCACTTCAACCCCACCGGGGATCCGCACGGCGGTCCGAACGACTCGATTCGCCACGCCGGCGATTTCGGCAACATCACCGTGGGAGAGGATGGCTCCGGTCATCTCGAGCTCCTGACCGACATGCTGTCGGTCGATCCCGACGCCGAGACCACCGTGATCGGCCGAGCCGTCATCCTGCACGAGGGTGAGGATGATCTGGAATCGCAGCCCACCGGAGCGGCAGGGGCTCGCCTGGCCTGTGGCACGGTCGTCATGGAGGGCCTCGAGGAGGTTCCAGGGATGACCGAGATGGAGGTCGAAGAGGAATCAGAGAACCCGGACGCGGCGGAGTGAAGGGCTCGACCCGCTGAACAAATCGAGTGATCTCCGAGCCGCATGCGGCGGCGGCGAACACGCCCCTGGAGTTGGCGAGTGCGCATCTCCCGGGTAGGGCTGAGGTGGCCCCTACC
>JARFQS010000067.1 GCA_029287645.1 Thermoanaerobaculia bacterium
CCCCCCCCCCCCCCCCCCCCCCCCCCCCCCCCCCCCCCACCCCACTACGGCGAAGTCGTCGGCAGCGTCAGATGTGTATCAGAGACAGAAGCAGACCACTGCAAAGAAGGCTGCGGCGAAGAAGACCGCTGCCAAAAAGACCACCGCGAAGAAGACGGCCACCAAGAAGGCAGCTGCAAAGGCGAAGAGCGAAGACTAGGGCTTCCGCACTCTCCTGACTTCAGCTCGAACCTGCTAGCCCGGCCTTCTTGTCTGGGAGGAGATTCCCCATGTCCGATCACCGCTCGTTGGAAGCTTCCGACCCCGAGGTCTATCAGGCCATCGCAGGCGAAAGACAACGCCAGAACCAGGCGATCGAGTTGATCGCCTCTGAGAACTTCGTCAGTCAGGCAGTGCTCGAGGCTGCGGGCAGTGTCATGACGAACAAGTATGCCGAGGGCTATCCAGGGCGTCGTTACTACGGTGGCTGCGAGTTCGTCGACATCGCTGAACGACTGGCGATCGATCGAGCCAAGGAGCTCTTCGGGGCCGAACATGTCAATGTGCAGCCGCACAGCGGTACTCAGGCCAACATGGCGGTCTACTTCTCCTGCCTCGAGCCCGGCGACACTTTGATGGGGATGGATCTGTCCAGCGGCGGACATCTGACACACGGGCATCCTCTTTCCTACTCAGGGAGAGACTTCGAAGTCGTGGCCTACGGCGTAGACAGGGAGACCGAGGTCATCGATTATGAAGAAGTATCGAGGATGGCCGATGAGCATCAGCCGAAGCTCATCGTTTGCGGCGCCAGCGCCTACAGTCGAAGCATCGATTTCGAGCGGTTCAAGAGCATCGCCGATCGAGTCGGCGCGCTGCTGATGGCCGACATCGCTCATATCGCCGGCCTCGTGGCCGCTGGCTTCCATCCCTCACCGCTGCCGCACTGCGATTTCGTCACCACGACGACCCACAAGACCCGGCGGGGGCCCCGTGGGGGCCTGGTTGTGTGTAATGAGGAGTTCGCGAAGCGGGTAGACAGAGCCGTATTCCCCGGCATTCAAGGCGGACCCTTGAGGCATATCATCGCCGCCCTGGCGGTAGCCCTTCGAGAGGCTCTCGGAGAGAGCTTCAAGGTCTACCAGGGACAGTTGATCCGCAACGCTTCCGCCATGGCCGACAGGCTCACGGAGCACGGATTTCGCATCGTCGCAGGTGGCACAGACAACCATCTGTTTCTCATGGACGTCTCGGCATCCGGCCTGACGGGCAAGCAGGCGCAGATCGCTCTGGAGGGTGCCGGGATCACGGTCAACAAGAACACCATCCCGTACGATCCGAATCCCCCCCTCGTGGCCTCCGGAATCCGCATCGGTACCCCTGCCGTGACCTCTCGTGAAATGAAGGAGCCCGAGATGGGTGCGATCGCCGACCTGATCGCCTTGGTGCTCCAGCAGCCGGAAGACGAAGGGGTGCGGGAAAAGGTCCGCGCGCAAGTCCAGGACCTCTGCACGAGGTTTCCGTTGTACGGGCCCGCTGCGTGACTCGAAGACCCCGTCTAGGACGGCGAGACAGCCCGCTCGCTCCAACAACTTTGCTCCGAAGCTGGCTGCGGCACACCGAAACGCTGTCTGAGGGCTGTCCTCATTTCTCCCACCAGGTACACCGATCCACAGATGACCAGCGGATCGCCACCATCCTCCAAGGCAAGGTGCAGAGCCGCGACGGGATCGGCCTCTGGCATCACCGTCCGCTCGGACAGGAGGGCCACCAACCGATCGACCGCCATCGAGCGGCGGCTGGTGGGTGAGGTCAGTATCACTCTACCTGCACCCTGGGCGAGACTCGGCAGGAACGCCGAGACCTCCTTGTCCTCCAGCACACCGAACAACAGATCGAATCTGCCCACGGTGTCGTCCAGAAACCGGGACAGGGTCGCGGCCCCGTCCGCGTTGTGAGCGACATCCAGGATCACCGATCGGCCATCCGGCAGTTCGACTCTCTCGAGGCGGCCGGGCCAGCGAGTGCCCCGCACCCCCCGCTCGATGGCGCCGCGGTCGACGCGATCCCAACCGAGCTCCCGTAGCTCTTCCGCACCGAGGATTGCCAGCGCCAGGTTCTTGACCTGGTGCAGCCCCAGCAGAGGAGTGCGCACGCGATAGACATCCCGGGCGGTTTCCATCTGGACCTCCTGGCCTTCCCACCCGAGTTGCGTTACTTCGACAGGCCTCGCGACATCCGGGCCGCGACGAACCTCGGCGCCAACCTGGCGGCCGACAGCTCGAATCGCCTCCCAGGCCTCGTCCCTTTCGACCCACGCCCATGCAGGGCACCCCTTCCTCAGGACGCCGGCCTTCTCTCGCGCGATGCTGGAGAGACTCTCGCCCAGATACTGCCGGTGCTCCAGTCCGATCTCCGTGATCAAGGACATGACGGGCTCGCAGGCATTCGTCGCGTCCAGGCGCCCACCCAGCCCCACCTCCAAGATCGCCAGATCGACCGCCGACTCTGCGAAGATCGAGAACGCCGTCGCCGTCACGGCTTCGAAGTAGGTCGGAGGGTGGCCCAACGTCCGTTCGGCCTCCTCCACCACTCGGCCCAGGGTCTCCTCGAACTGGGACTCCGAAATCGCCGCTCCGTCGACTCGGATGCGCTCCGTGACGTCCTCGAGATGTGGCGAGGTATAGAGACCTGTTCGATAGCCAGCCGCCGCGACCATGGAGGCGAGCTGAACCGCCGTGGAGCCCTTTCCATTGGTGCCGGCGACCAGAACCGAAGCGAAACCCGACTCCGGGCTCCCGAGGCTCCTCAGTACCTGATGAGTGGTTTCCAAACCGAGCCGAACGCCGTCTTGCTCCAGGCGCTTCAACACCGTGGCGCTGGACGATTCGGGACTCACGGACTCACGCTAATGAAGAAAATGCCTGAGGCATTGGGCAACCGTCGTCTTCATCTCTGATCGTTCGACGACGAGATCGAGGAAGCCGTGCTGCAGCAGGAACTCACTTCGCTGAAAGCCCTCTGGGAGGCTCTCCCCGATCGTCTGTTCGATCACGCGGGGGCCTGCGAATCCGATCAGCGCTCCCGGCTCGGCGATGTTCAGGTCCCCCAACATGGCAAAGGAAGCTGTCACGCCCCCTGTTGTCGGGTCGGTCAGGATCGAGACGTACGGTAACCGGGCTTCACTCAACCTGGCCAGAGCGGCGCTGATCTTGGCCAGTTGCATCAGGGAAAGGGCTCCCT
>JARFQS010000083.1 GCA_029287645.1 Thermoanaerobaculia bacterium
TCTCGCGGTCGAAGCTCCAGCGCCAGGGGTTGCGGAGCCCCAGCCCCCAGATCTCGTCACAGACACCCGAGCCGCCGGCGAAGGGGTTGTCGGGTGGAATTCCGTAGGCCGGCTCCAGGCCGCAAAGATCGTTGGGCTCGGCTGGTGGTGTGCCGTCCACGTCGATGCGCAGCATCTTGCCGAGCAGGGAGGCCGGGTCTTGCGAGCGCTCGTTGGGATCGTTCCCCGATCCGCCATCCCCCATTCCGACGTAGAGGTAGCCGTCGGGTCCGAAGAGGATGTTGCCGCCGTTGTGATTGCTGAAATCCTGCTCGATCTCCAACACGACATGCGCCGACGCGGGATCCGCCTTGTCGGGATCTGCACCGGAGACCGAATACCGCGCCACGATCGTTCGGTCCTTGCCCGAGGGAGGATCGTTCGTGTAGTTGACGTAGAAGTAGCCGTTGTCTGAGAAATCTGGATGAAAGGCGAGCCCGAGAAGCCCCTCCTCGTTACCTGCGTCTTGCACCAGATCCTCGATGTCCAGAAACGGCTCGGCCAGGACCTGTCCGTCCTTCCAGACCCTGATCCTGCCGGCCTGTTCGAGGATGAAGAGACGCCGGGTGCCGTCTCCGGAGTGGCGGACGGCAACCGGGCGTTCGAGACCCGTTGCGATCGGCACCAGCTCGAGGTCCTCCGGGGCCTCCGCTTGGAGGTGCTTCGGGGTTGTCAGTAGCGCGGCGGAGCACAACAGGCATCCGAGCGCGGCGAGGACTCTGGTTCGTCGACAGTTCATCTGAGGGTTCGTGGCAAATCTTCGATCCGAGGCAGGGTACAAGGCGCCAGGTCGGATTGCCAACCGAGGCGGCACCATAACACCAGTCGGTGGGGGCCGTCAGTTAGAGGTTTCTCGTAAGCGCGACGAGGACTCCCACCCTTAGGAGTGGGCCTCTGCCCGTCGATTCGGGTGTTGTATCGCAGCCTCGTTCCTTCGAGGATGGACGAACCTACAGTGGGCCGGCGAGGCTGTGAGAGGGCGGTGGCTCCAGATCCAGACCAGAAGAGGAGAGAGGAATGAGGCGGTTCGACAAGTCCGGCGTGTTCATGATTGCGGTTTGGGCAGTGTTCGTGTCCCTGCTCGGCAGCCCGAGTCTGATGGCCGAATGGAAGATCGAGTCCGCGGATGGCGACACCTCGATCAAATTCGGCTTCCTGATGCAGGGTCGTGGTGAGATCCAGGATCAGATCGACGGCGATGGTACGAGTCAGGATCTCTACTTCCGCCGCCTGAGGATTCTGTTCGGTGGCAATATCTCCAAGAAGTGGAGCTTCTTCTTCGAGACCGATAGCCCAAACCTCGGCAAGGGCACCCCGTCGGGTGACAAGGTCGCGGCAGACATCTACATCCAGGACTTTTTCGTCACCTACAACCACAGCAACGCCTTCAAGGTGGACGTGGGCGCCATTCTGATTCCTCTGTCCCACAACTCCCAACAGTCGGCGGCCACCCTGCTTCCTGCCGACTATGCGGCCTATTCTTTCCTCAACTCCGGACCGACCGATTCGAGGGTGGGCCGCGACTATGGAGTTCAGCTGCGAGGCTTTCTGGCCAACGACCACTTCGAGTATCGTGCCGGCGTGTATCAGGGCGAGCGGGGTGAGTCGTCGGAGTACGAGTTCCGCTACGTCGGTCGAGTCGTCTTCTATCCGTTCGAGGCCGACAAGGGCTTTTACTATGCCGGTACGACCCTGGGAAAGAAGCAGATCCTGGCCCTCGGAGCGGGTATCGATCACCAGGAGAGCTATGACGCCTATTCGCTCGACATGTTCTGGGACCAGCCCGTCGGAAACGGGAATGGATTCACTCTCCAGCTGGGCGGCATCCGGTACGACGGTGGAGAGATCTTCCCCGAGCTCTCCATCAGGGACGTGCTCATGGCAGAGGCGGGATTCTACTGGGATCGCTTCAAGGTCCAGCCCTTCGTCACGTACTACGCGCTGGACAATGACGAAGAGGACCTCGACGATCAGAGCCGACTGGGCGTGGGTCTGGGCTACTACCTGAAGGGCTTCAATCGCAACCTCAAGTTTTCCTATACCGACATCAGGACGGACAACCAGCCCAATCGCAGTCAGTGGCTGCTGCAGCTCCAGATCTTCATGTTCTGATCCGGAGGGCGATTCCTGGGGTGCCTGCAGGTCGAGTCTCCAGGAATCCCGAGAAGGTAAACTAGCTCGCCAGGCACTGAGTCAATTCAGTGCTGGATGGCGCTGGTCCTCGACCTGGAATCTCGAATGACGCGGCAACGAATCCGTCTGCCCTGGACAGAGTCCCATGACTCGCCTGGACCTGGTGCTGGCTTCTGGTTCTACGCCCTGCATCTGGCCACGATCTGGGGCCTGGCGCTGTCGAACGCCTTTCAAGGGTTGGCGATCCTGTGGGCCATCTTTCGCTGGAAGGAGGTGAAACCTTCGGCGGAAGCCTTTTCGGCGGCGGGAATGGCGAAATTGCTCAAGCCATTTGCGCTGTATGCGGTCGTCTTCGTGATTTCGGTTCTGACCTCCTACAGGGTCCCCGAGAGCGCCTGGCATCTTCGAGGCTTGATCGGCCTCACGACCTTGCCCCTGGCTTTCCTTCTCGTGCGAGGTGAAAGGCAGGTACGGCTGCTCTTCGACGTTCTGATCTGGGTCACCCTCGGTCTGGCCATCCTGGGAATCGGTCAGTACTTGCTGACCGACTATGGCGGTCTGGACAACCGAATTCCGGGCGCGTTCTCCCACTACATGACCTACTCGGGGATCCTCCTGGTGGGCAGCTGCCTCGTTCTCGGCCGGGTCGTGGCGGGTACCAATGGCAAGCAACTGAGGAATTGGCTCGTTCTCGTGCCGATTCTGGTCGCGATGGTCCTCACGCTGACTCGCCATGCCTGGCTGGCCGCTTTTCTGGTTCTGACGATCGCCTGGCTCCTCAGATTTCGCAGGTTGCTGTGGGTCTACATCGCCAGCGCCCTCTTGCTGCTGGCGTTCACCGCCAGCGTAGCGCCCGAGCATTGGTCTCGCCTCCGATCCATCGGCAGCCTCGAGGATCCCTCGAACTACGATCGTCTCTGCATGACCTACGCTGGTGTCCACATGATCGGGGATGCGCCCCTGTTCGGAATCGGTCCGGGAATGGTCGAGTATTACTATCCAATCTATCGACACCCCACATCGACCCGCGCCCACGTGATGCATCTCCACAACACCCTCATGCAACTGGGGGCGGAGCGAGGTCTCTTGACGGTGGTCGCCTATCTCTGGCTGATGATCGCGGCGGCGATTCTGAGCTACCGGGGGTTGAAGAGAGATGGTGGTCTCTCGGGGCCACGGGCGGATCTCTATCTGGGGACCCTGCTGACCCTGATCGCCTTCAACTTCGCCGGCATCTTCGAGGCGAACTGGCGGGACACCGAGGTGCAGCGGTGGATGCTCTTCCTGCTCGCCGTGCCTTGCTGCCTGCCCATTCTCGGTAGGGGCGAGAAAGCCGACGAAACCGCGATCGCCAACGATCCAGTCGGTAGTTCCTCAGGAACCTGAGCCTCTCGGGGTCATCCAAGCTCGGCGCCGCTCTGGTCGAGCCAGCGGTCGAGAAACAACAGCATCCAGGTCTGTTCGTTCGTGAACCTGAAGTTGCGTGGGCGCTGGATGAACTGTCGAGCCGCCAGGCGATCGAGTGCCGACGTCAGCAGCTCGGGCTGGTGACGCACCCAATCGGAGATGGGTAGGTTGAAGCCCCTCTTGGGTCGATCGAAGATGCCGGGAGGGATCCGATCCTCCATGAGTCGTCTCACGACGAGCTTGCCGCGGTTGCCCTCGACATCACGGAGCAGCCTGGTGTCCAGCGAAAGGGCGAACTCGACGAGTCGGTGGTCGAGAAGGGGAGGACGAACCTCCAGGGAGTGGGCCATGCTGGCGAGATCCACCTTGGTGAGCAGATCGCCGGGCAGGTAGGTATGGAGGTCAGCCCACTGCATCCTCTTCAAGGGCTCCAGA
>JARFQS010000141.1 GCA_029287645.1 Thermoanaerobaculia bacterium
GTCTCTCGGAGATCGGGGAGCTGCCGACCCGCAGTGATCGTGCGGATTCTCAGGGGAGGGGCGAGGTTCTGGCCCGAATCGTCTTGTGCCATCGATGGTTCACCTGGCCGAGCTTCTGGGTGACCTCAGCTATCTACGGACTCGTCTTGTATGCGGACCAGTCACCCGACGCGGGTCGCCCGGCCGAGAGGTCGAAGGCGAACCACCTGCCTCGGATCTCTCCGTTGACCGTGTCGAGGACTCCCTTGACCGTGGCGACGGCGCCCTTGCGGGAGTCGATCATCTCGAGCTCCAGTCTCTCGCCCACGAGCGTGCCCCGCATGGAGCCCTGATTTCCGTTGCTCATGCGGTAGGTTCCCGTGACCAGGAGATTCTCGGCCTCCAACTCGAAGACCCCATAGAGGTCGATCGGCTGGGCCTCGACTCGCCACACCCCAGCGATGCCGCCACTTCGAGCTTGTCGTCGCTCCTCGGTCAGCTCGTACTCCTGGACGATCCCGGACAGGCGCCGCATTCGCTCGTACATGCGCTGGCGGGCGGCGGCACTCTCCTTGGCGCTTGCACAGGCTTCCTCGATCGCCACTCCGACCTCCTCTTCCAGTCGGGTGAAGCTGGACAAAGAGGCGTTGGGATCCGCGATGAGCTCGTCGAGCTCCGCGTTGAGCCTCTGCAGGTTTGCAGCGGCGCGCGACTCACGGGATCGAGCTCGTCCATAAGTTGCGATCTCCTCGTCGAGGAGGCCCGCTTCGATCGAGAAGGCGCTCTGGAGAGTGGCGGCGCTCTCGGCGGGTGCGGAAACAGCGGGGTACGGGACCCAGAGGAGGCTGCAGACGAGTAAGACCTTCAGAATTCGCATGGTTCTATCCTAGCTCGGTTTTGCGGTCGGCAGATCGGGGTGGACGCATCGACGTGTCTCTTCCTCTGTAACGAAATTGGCGCCCACTGGACCCATCATCACCGCTCGACGATGGGCGGAGGAGTCCGGACTCCAGGAAGTAGCCGATCACGATCATATCCCCACGAGGAGACCCAACATGAAGCGAAAGAAGTGCTTCACCGCAGGCATACTGCTGGTGTTGTCGGCAGCCTTGACCTCGGGCGCCTTCGGTTCCGGTGCGCCCCTGACCGTGCTGAACAAATCGATGAGCTCGGACGAGGGCTCACTGTCCTTCGATCTCTGGAACACCAGCGACAGGATGATCACCGCTTGGAGGCTGAGCCTGGCCTACGATGATGGCACTGGCAAGAGCAGGAGCTCCGTTCTGGATCAAGACTTCGCCTTGTCCCCTGTGAGACCGGGAGAGGGCCAGCCGGCGAGTCGAGGTGTCGGAATCGAGGGCCCGCTGTTTCCGGGTGAGGTGGCTTCAGCGGCGTGGGAGGTCGAGCTCCCCAGAGCCGGTCTGGAGCCTGCGGCGCTGTCTCTGCGTGCAGTGGCCGTCGTCTTCGAGGATGGGAGCTTCGCGGGAGATCGGGAGGCTTCCAGGGCTATTCTCTCGGCTCGCAGGGTTCGTCTCGAGGAGATGAAAAGCGCCCTGGGACTCCTGAGGGCAACGCGTGACAAGGGCCGGACCAGAGGCGCTGTACAAGGCTTGCTGGCCACGAGAGCCCGAGAGCTACGAGAAGAGAGTCAGGACACTCGGCTGTCGGACGGCCTTCGCCGCGAGGTCGCAGCACAGAGATCGGCCGCCAAGCTGGAAGTCGCGGAGCTTCTCGAGAGTCTCGAAGCTTCGGCCACGGTCGACGGTTTCGGCATCGAAGACAGGGTCCTCGAAAGTGCCATCCAGCAGCTCGAAGGGCGAATTGCCGCCGGTGATGGGCGAGACGGGCGCCAGATGGGCGCTCGACATCCCGACCCTGGGCGCAGCGGGTTGCAGTCCAGAGAGGGGGTGCAGCGATGAGACGATCTCGAATTGGCTTGATCTGGTGTGCTGCCGCCGGCCTTCTGTCGGTCGGTCTACCGAGCGCCTCGGAGGCTCTGTGCAAGGGTTCTCTGGAGACTCTCGGAGGCGGCTCGGTCATGTCCAGAAGGTGTCCGTCGCCCAGCCTGAAGAGAACCTGGCGAATCGAGTGCCGGGACGCCTGCGACTACGTGACCTCGTCGTTCAATCAGACACTGATCGGTGTCGGCGCCTGCATGAAGGATCCCAAGTGCACCGCGGGCATCAAGTGCCTGCCGATTGCCGGAGCCGACATCAGGGCCTACAACCCTCCGTCCCTCTCCAGCAGCATCCTGAATCGGGACGGTCGCTATACGCTGCCGCCCTGTGTAGCCCCTGCCTGCTATACCAGCAGCGTGAACACGATGACCGTCTTCTGTGCCTGTGATGGCGATCACCCCGGCTGGTGGTGTGCAGAGAACGATCCCCTCATTCTCAGCCTGAGCGATTCGAGATACCGTATGACAGATCTGAGCGGCGGTGTCGAGTTCGATCTGGGCGCAAAGGGTGTAGCCCGTCAGGTTCCTTGGACGCTCGGGTCCTCCGACGAGGCCTTCCTGGCATTGGATCGCAACGGCAATGGTGTCGTCGACGATGGAACCGAGCTGTTCGGCGATGTCACGCCACAGCACCAGACCACCGATCCCAACGGATTCGAAGCACTGGCGCTGCACGACGACACGCTGAATGGCGGCAACGAAGATGGTCGTATCGACGCCGCCGACGCGATCTTTGGACGACTATGGTTGTGGACAGATCGGAATCACAATGGTGTGTCCGAGTCGAGGGAGCTCGAGTACCTCCGGGATTCCGAAGTCGAGTGGATCAGCCTGGCCTATCGGGAGAGCGACCGGGTGGATCGGTTTGGCAACGAGTTTCGCTATCAGGGCCGAGCCGGCCTTGCAGGAGGACGCACGAGAGTGATCTGGAATGTGTTCCTGACCGCCGAGTGACGGAACCCACAGATCGAGAGTTGAGCAACCGAGTCGGAGGCCGGCTGCCTGGAGCGGATGCCGGCCTCCGGCGCTACTGTTGGAGGAGAAGAGATGCTCGGTTTTTCGTTTGCGAAGATCGTCGAGGTCCTGATCGTGCTCTTGGTACCAGCGGCTGTGGTTTTCTCAGGAGATCGCAGCGCGCCTCTACCCAGCCGCCTGGCGCTGGGCCTGGGTCTCGTGGGAGCACTGCTGTTTCTGGTCTCGGTCCTTTCCGGACCCCGAGGCGAGGAGGGGTACCTGGTGGCCGCCACCGTTGGTCTCGGCCTCGGCGGCTGGTCGCGGATCACTTCACCCTGATAATGAAGTAGGTACCGAGATACTGCGGGCGGCTGTCCCCCCCGTGGTTGTGATTGCCGGTGGCATGGATCTGCAAGTCGTGCGTGTGACGAAATCCTCGATTGCCCGAAGAATCCAGGTAGCGCGGCGATCCTGACAGCTGATTGACACGATTCGTCGCAGTGCCGCGATGACTGTGCTGACCGTCCGCGGCGATCTCGTTGGTTCCGCCCGTGGTACCGAGCTCGTCGGCGGACGCCACCCCCATCACGAATCGGTTCTCCATCAGGTTGGGGAGCTCCTTACCGTGAAACGGTGAGTTTGCGTCACTCACTGTGCGACCGTCGCACGGGAGCCAACCCTGGGGTAGCGAGTCGAGGTTGCCGACGTAGGGAAGGATGGCACCGACGGGGACGCCCATGAGCCCGGAGCCTCCGCTGCCAGAAGAGGCCTGATCGGCGGGAGCCATGCTGCTCCGGTCAGGTTGTGCCACCAGAGCGAAGGCCCCGAGGGCGGCGACACCTGCCATCAGCGCAATGATGATCCAGAGGCGGTTCTGTCGTGATGCGCTTCTCATACTGATCTCCTTCCGGCCGCTCGACAGGCGGTCCGTTCAATCGTGTGGTTCCTGACCGAGACTAACAGCTTCAGTCGCGAATGGCCTCGGATCGCAGCCGATCAGTCCATTCTTTCTCGATCTGTGCCGGCCCCGGCATCTGCTGCTCGAGGAAGATGGTCGCCAGTCTCCGGTGGGCATCTTCGTCGTCCGTCAGGTCGTACAGGAAGAGGGAACGCCCCAGGATCGCCGTGGGCTCGCGGCTCGAGAGCCAGGCGAAAGCCTCCGGTGTCGGGCGATAGACGCCTGGAAGATGAGTGGCTGACACAGCGAGCAGGGCGCGCGCTTCGTCCCGTAGGTCCAGAGTCGGGTCGCCCAGGCGCTCTCGAGACGACTCGTAGTAGACAGGAAGGTAGCGGATTCCATAGGCCTCGGGATCGGCGTTGCCGAAGTACGAAAGGTAGACGCCTCCAATGCCTTCGTCTCTCAGGAGGTCGTCGAGGTGCCTCAGTTCCTGGCCCCAATCGAGGTTCGAGTCGGCGAGGTAGTCGATTGCCGAGTCCGGGTCGCCGATCAGCTGATTGAAATAGGCGATGTAGTGGGGGTGGGCCACAGCGATGTCGACTGCCATCCAGGCCGATAGAAGGCCGAGAACCAAGCGAGGAGCTGGCCTCTTCTGGCGCCAGAGACGCCCACCCAGCTCTCCCACGATCAAGAACAGCAGAGGGAAGATCGGCAGAAGGTGTCGGAGCCCGATCTGAAGGTCCGACAGCGAGGCCACGAAGAAGAACAGAAGTGAAGGAAAGATCAACCAGACAGAGACGAGCTCACGATGTGGAGAGCGACGGACCAGGAGAGCAGCGGTTGCAAGCAGAATCAGGAACGGTATCGGGTTCTTCAGCAGGAACGCCACCAGGAAGTAGATGGGCGATCCGCTGATGGACAATCTCCCGAGAAGATAGTTCTCGTGGCCGGCCGCACTGTGGAACAAGACCTCCCTCACGGAAGCGAAGAAGGCTCCGAGGTCTCCCCAGTAGACCGTCGTGAGGACCGCGAGGGCCGCTGCGAGGCAGGCGCCGCCGTGTTTCAGAAACACCCATCCCGAGGGAGGTTGCTTGCGCCAGGTCCAGGCCAGGATGAACAGATAGATGGGTAGCAGCAGAACCGCCGACCCTTTGGTCGCCAGCGCGACTCCGAGCCCGATCCCCGCTACCACCGCATTCCGCGTCGATGGAGGACCTGCGTGTTTGGAGAGGCACGCGAGTGCCAGGGGGACGGTGAGAGCGATGGCCAGATCCGTGGTGGCGAGATGTCCATGAGCCAGGATCAGCGGGTTGAGGGTGCACATGAGGAGCGCGATCACCCCGGCGGGAGGTCCGAACAATTGGTTCCCCCACCACCACAGGAACGCTCCGAGAAGGACCGAAAGCCCCATCACCATCAGGCGAGCCGGCATCAGCATCCGGGGGGCGGGCACGGTGTTTTCGTAGAGGAATTCGACACTCAGCGGCCAGTACGGGGGCATCGTTCCGTCGGGGTTCGACTGCGCCATCTCGACGGGTAGGAAGAGCAGGGGCAGGGCTTCGATCAGTCGTGCCAGGGGAGGATGCTCTCGGTCGATGTTGTAGTGACCTGTCTTCCATAGGTAGTGCCCTGCTACCAGATTCGGCGGCTCGTCCATGATCCCCGAGTCGTGCTGGGCCGCTCCATACGACAGGCCGAAGAGGACCAGGAGCAAGAGTATCGGCAGCAGCAGATTCAGTGGCTTCAGACGGGTGCCTGGGACGGTGTTGGCTTGGACGGAGCTCATGAAACCTCGGTGAGTCCCGAAGGGTGGCGATAGCAGCCTTGCGGGCTCTCTGGATCACCAGGAATGATGCCATGGTATGGCAAGATTCACCTGTTCACTTTGTCTCATCTCAGGAGCTCTAGGACGATGCGAAGCAGCGATTGGAATTGGAGAGGTCGGTCGATTCGCCAGCTGAGTGGACTTCGGAAGCAGGTGGGGAGGAGCGGTCCATGGATGGTGCTGTCGCTCCTCGGGGCGATGAACGTGGTTCCGTTCGGTCCAGCCGGAGCGGCGCCGTCGACACAGACTGCACCGAGGGGAGGCCTCACGGCAGGGGAGCAGGCAACCATCGAGCTGTTCCGACGAGCCTCGCGATCCGTCGTGTACATCACGTCGATCTCTCTGCGTCGGGACTGGTTCGACTTGAACGTGTACGAGATTCCGCGCGGCACCGGATCGGGATTCGTATGGGATCGGCAGGGTCGAGTCGTCACCAACTACCATCTTCTGCAAGGGGCCAACGCCGCTCAGGTGACGCTCCACGATCAGACCGTATGGGATGCGAGGGTGATCGGAGTGGCTCCTGAAAAGGACTTGGCGGTTCTGGAGATCGAGGCCCCATCGCAGTCCCTCGATCCCATCACGGTGGGTAGATCGGCTGACCTCCAGGTGGGGCAGAGCGTGTTCGCGATAGGCAATCCATTCGGGCTGGATCACACGCTTACAACGGGTGTCATCAGTGCTGTGGGGCGAGAGATCGAATCCGTGGGTCGATTCCCGATCCGAGATGTCATCCAGACCGATGCCGCCATCAATCCTGGCAACTCCGGGGGTCCACTCCTGGACAGCTCCGGGAATCTGATCGGGGTCAACACGGCGATCTATAGCCCTTCAGGGGCCTATGCGGGTATTGGGTTCGCGATTCCGGTGGATACGGTGAGCTGGGTGATTCCCGAGCTCATCGCCAAGGGCGTCGTGGAGAGACCGACCCTCGGCGTGGAGCTGCTATCGGCCCGGCTGGCACAGAATCTGGGATTGGAAGGTGCCCTGATCGGTCGAGTCATGCCGCGAAGTGGTGCCGAGAGGGCGGGCCTTCGAGGGACGCGCCGTGACGCCTACGGTCGTGTCGTTCTGGGAGATGTCATCGTCGAAGTGGCAGGTCGTGAGGTGAGTACCAACGACGATCTGCTCCTGGCCCTGGATCGACAAAAGCCGGGATCGAGGGTCGAGGTGGTCGTGCTGCGGGAAGGTCGCCGCAAGGAGTTTCAGGTCGAGCTGGGATCGCCTGGCGGGTGAGCCGAGAAACGGCAGCGAAGTGGGCCCCCTATAGAATGGCGTAGTTTCATTGGGAAGACCTTCAGCCGTGTCGGCTGCCATGCCGCGATTTCGAAAGGAGGGCCATGATGAAGAAGCTACTGATTCTCTCGCTACTGCTGGTCGGAGCCACTGGGGCCTGGGGTGCGGATCTGGCCGGGGTGACCATGCCCGATTCGGCGCAGGTCGGAGACGAATCGCTGGCCCTCAACGGGATGGGTCTTCGCAAGAAGTCCATCATCAAGGTCTATGTGGCGGGTCTGTATCTGACCGAGCCCAGCAGCGACGCCGGGAACATCCTCGCTGCCGACACCCCTCGCCAGACTCGGATGAGCTTCCTTCGCGGGGTCAAGGCAGGGCAGTTGTGCGGTGCCTGGGAAGAGGGCCTCGAAAACAACACGCCTGGCGCGAGTGCCGAGCTGACCCGGCAGTTCGAAACCCTCTGCGGCTACATGGAAGACATGGGCAAGGGGGATGAGATGATCTATACCTACCAGCCGGGCAAGGGCACGACCATCGAAGTCAATGGCGAGAGCAAGGGGACCCTAGGTGGTAAGGCCTTCGCCGACGCCCTCTTCTCCTGCTGGATCGGACCTGAGCCACCTAGCGCAGACTTCAGAGATGGGCTGTTGGGGCGCTCGTAGAGACTCCGAGTCGCCTCGAGGATCTCAGGGCGCCAAGCCCAGCCAATGGGGAAGCTCGGCGATCGAGCCCAGGACCGCATCGGCGGCCTGCCGGGTGACCTCGGCGGCCTCGGGCCTGTACTTGCCCGTCTCCACGGCGATGGCCACGAGTCCGGCTGACTTGGCACCACGAATGTCGGCGTCCAGGTCGTCGCCGACCATGGCGATTCGCTCAGGGGCAAGGCCAAGCTCTCGAGCCGCGGTCTGAAAGAGCTCTGCACTGGGCTTACCGACCAGGTGAGCCTTTTGCTCGGTGGCATACTCCAACGCAGCCACAAACGGACCGGCGTCGAGGCTCAGACGGCCCTCGTGCTTCCAGTATCGGTTGCGCTGCATCGCGACCAGCTCCGCGCCAGCCATCACAGCCCGAAAGGCTCGGTCGAGCAGCTCGAACGTCCACCGGTCTCCGAGGTCGGCGACCACGACGAAGTCCGGGTCCTGGTCTACGAGATCGAACTCGGCGAACTCGGATTGGGTCGCGGGATCGATGAGCAGCATCAATTTCCGAGCACCTCGATTGCGCAGCCAGGCGGCAGCCACTGCCGGTGCGGTCAGACAATCTGCTTCCCGAGCGTCGAATCCCAGGTCCGCCAGGCGAGAGATGATCCGGGCTCGCGGACGCCGTGTCGTATTGGTCAAGAACCGGAATGGAATCCCGGCTTTCTGCAGGCTCTTCAAGGCATCGATGGCGCCCTCGATCGGCATGTCGTCCTGCAGGATGGTGCCATCGAGGTCCAAGAGACAGCCATCGATTGCCGGGTGCGTTGGGTCGGGTGGCAGCACGTGCGATCTCCGTGGACGCGAACTCGGCTCGATGAAACCCGAGCCTCTGGACTCAGCCCTCGACCAGCTCTGAGTAGAGCCCGAAGAGCACCAGGAAGAGGAGGGTCCCGGCGATGATGGGAATCGGATTGGTGGGCAGAGCGCTATCCGCGCCAGCTCCCAGGCTGGTGAAACTGGTGACTGCCTGACCCAACCAGGAACGCACCGTCGTCCAGCTCATGGCGGTTCCGACCGCCAGGCCGACGGCACCGGCGCCTACCGCGATCTTCTCGGCGGCGCGGATGGGCCTGGTAGCCCTATCGGCTGCCTCTAGCAGGCGTTGCTGCTTGGCCTGAAGCCAGATACGGCCTGGATCGGGCATCCCCGAGGGCTCCGGAATGGCGCGGGCTGCCGATTGCAGAAGTCTCTCGATCGAGACTGCATCCGAGCAGGTTCGACAGATCGCGACGTGTCGGCTCAGCTCTTCGGTCATGGATCCGGACCGGGACGCTTCGAGGACATCCTCTTCTAGAGTACAGATTCGATCCCTCATCGGCCTTTCTCCGAACCGGCGTCCGCCTCTTCGAGTAGAGAGGCTAGCTTCTTTCTCGCTCGAAACAGCAAGAGCCGGATGCTCCCTGCCTTGAGTCCCAGAATCTCTGCAATTTCCTTGTGGCTGAATCGCTCGACATGGCCCAGCCAGAGAAGCTCCCGCTCTCTTGGTTTGAGCTTCATCATGGCTCGTCGAAGATCATGTTGAAGGTGTATTTGACGCTCGTGCCCAAGGACTCCTGGTTCGTGCTCCAGCGGCAGCTGAGCTCGACTGGCGCCGCGGAAGTGATCTCGAATCAGGTTGGTGGCAATGCGGAACAGGTAGTTTTTGGCGTGCTCCTCACTTTCAGGCACGAAATCCGCTCGTAGCAGTCGAAAGTAAGCCTCCTGGACAAGGTCGTCGGCCAGCGCATCGTTGCCAGTGGCACGAGCTACATAGCCCCACAGCGGTCGCGCGGTTCGATCGTAGAGGGCACGGAAGGCGGCTTCGTCGAGGCCGTCCTTCGGTCCGGAAGCTTCGCTGGTCCGCATCGAGTAGTCGTCGACCACGGCAACTCCGCTGGCATCTAGCGACCATTGCATCGCGAGCTCACCTTCCCTGACCGCAACGAGCTCTGCTGCCGAGCCCGCCCTGGACCCGACAGCAGAGATGATAGCGCTTCACAGCGGCGGTCAGAGTTCATCCGTCTTGTGTCCGTTGAGAAGCCCCCAAGTCCGGGACAGCCGTGTCGATACCGCGGCCGATACCAGGAATCCGATTCCCAGGGCGAGGCTCAGGGTACCAATGAAGATCATCCCCAGACTGTCATGAGTGTCGGTGAAACGGGATTCCATGGTCAGGAAGGCCATTCCCGCCGCCGTCAGGATGAGCCCGACCTGGACCGAGCCCAGAATGCGGCGCAGGGGGCTGGCCTGCTCGACCGTCGCGGATAGGAGGAATCTCTCGCCTACGTCGCTTTCCAGATAGGTGCGCAAGTCATCCGTGGAGTTGAACTTGTCGAGCAGCTTGCCCTGAAGCTCCGCCTGCAGGGCCGTGGTTTTCAGCTGCCGGCGGTGTGCGAGATAGGAGCGCAAGATCCAGCCCAGCGTCGCCAGAATCCCCACGCTTCCCAGAATCGGTGCCAAAACGTCCATGATCGTGTCCCTTTCCTCGAGTCGAGCGGCCAATTGAGTCCGTTGCGCCTTTGCCTCATTCCGACTCTTACAACGACCCGACGAAGGATTGGTTAACAGCTCCCGGGAAAGAGTTTCGCGAGCCCATGTGGAGTGCGCAACTGTCTCGCAGACTGTGAGGTCCCAGAATAGTCGGGTGTTCGACTCCGTGCACGTTCTGTCCCTGTGTTCGGCGCTCGTCGCGGGCATGAATCTGCTGCTGGGCGTCTACATTCTCCGGCGGAATCGACGGGAACGGCTGAACCAGGTCTTCTTCCTCGTCAGTATGTGCTTCGCGATATGGTCTTTCGCGTTCGCCTTCTGGCCGTCGGCGCCCTCCAAGCAGCAGGCGTGGTTCTGGTTTCGGTTCTCCGCTGTGGGATGGACGGTCACGCCGTCCCTCTTGCTGCACTTCCTCATCCTCCTGTCTCGGCAAGAGAGGCTACTGGGCCGGTGGTGGAGCTACCTGGTGCTGTACCTGCCCGGTATCTACTACTTCTTCCAAGCACAGTTCGGTCGCATGGGGGTCGTCGACTTCGTACAGACACCGTTCGGTTGGTCGGATGTCTATGGGCCGCTGACCGTGAGCTACGCGGGCTATCTGGTCTATTTCTCCAGCTACATCTGCCTAGGGATGCTCCTGGTGTTGTCGTGGGGGCTGCGTACGGAGAGGATCGCTGAGCGACGGCAGTCTCAAATCCTGTTGGCGACCGGCCTCCCCGTGCTGGGCGCGGTGGCACTGTCCGGCATCTTCCTGCCGATGTGGGGCATTCGAAGCCCTCCGGAGGTGGCCCACCTGATCGCGGCTCTGTGGGTGGCTTCGATCTGGTTGGCGGTTTCTCGCTACAGGATGATGATCCTGAGTCCGGCGGTCGTGGCCCCGGACATCTTCAGGACGATGGCCGATGCGGCCGTGCTCTTGGATCGCGACAACCTGGTCGTGGGATTGAACGGCTCGGCCGAGGAACTGCTCGGGGCCTCCGAGAAGGAGTTGAAGGGCTCGGGGATCGAGGAAATCATCGAAACCGAGGACGCCACGGAGGAAGAGACCGTTCACCGCCTCCTATCCAGCTTCGAGAGCCGTACTCTGGAGCTCGGCCTGCGACGGGGAGATGATGAGGTGGCCACCGTGAGGGCCTCGATCTCCCCGGTCCTGGATCGCTTTGCGCAACCGCTCGGCTCTGTCCTGCTCATGCGTGACATCAGTGCCCAGAAGCGGGCGGAGGCCGATCTGAAGTACTTGACGACTCACGACCCGCTGACCGATCTTCCCAATCGTTCCCTGCTGAACGATCGCCTGTCGCGTGCCCTGCAGAGGGCCATCCGGGGAAAGCACCCTTTCGCTCTTCTCATGTTCGATTTGGACGACTTCAAGCGGATCAACGACGCTTACGGGCCCAAGAGTGGAGATCTTGTCCTGCGGGAGGCCTCCCGCAGGCTCACCCGCTCTGTGCGCGGCCTGGACACGGTGTGTCGACTGGGAGGAGACGAGTTCATGATCGTCGTCGAGGATCTGCTCGAGTCGGGCGACTCCGACATCGTGGCGCAGCGCATCCTGGACTCGTTCGAAGCTCCGATCAGGGCCCAGAACCAGTGGATCACCGTCACCGGATCCATCGGCATCAGCACCTACCCGTTCGACGGGCTCGACACCGAAACCCTGGTCAAGAAGGCGGATCTGGCCCTCAGCAGCTCGAAGCAGCGGGGGAGAGGCGGCTACCAGTATTACGCTCCGCGCATGGATGCCCTGAATCGGCAGCGTGTGGCCATCGAGCAGGGCCTTCAGGATGCGATCGCCGCAGACGAGATGTACCTCGTCTACCAGCCGTTGGTGAACTTCTCGACGGGCGGGATCGCCGGCATCGAGGCGTTGATCCGTTGGCAGTCGAGCGAGCTGGGGTTGATGAGCCCGATGAGTTTCATCCCGGTAGCCGAGAGATCGGGTCTGATCGTGCCCATCGGAGAATGGGTGCTGCGAACCGCATGCGAGGCGAGCTGCAAGTGGCAGGGGCAGGGCTTTCCTGCCGTGCCGATCGGCGTCAACATCTCGGCGCGCCAGCTTCAGGAGCCGAATTTCTTCGAGATGGTGGAGAGCGTTCTGCAGGAGACCGGCCTGAGGCCGCAGCTCCTCGAGCTCGAGCTGACCGAAAGCACAGCCATGGAGGATGTCTCCCGGTCGCAGGATTTGCTCACCCAGCTGCGCGAAATGGGAGTGCAGATCGTCATCGACGACTTCGGCACCGGATACTCCTCGCTGATGCGCCTCAAGCTACTACCCATGGACGCGGTCAAGGTCGATCGTTCGTTCATCGAGAACATCGCCCAGGATCCGAAGGACCGGGCCCTGGTGATGGCCATCGTCGCGATGGCCCGAAATCTGGGCGTCACGGTCGTTGCCGAGGGCGTCGAGACGCTGGAGCAGTTGGAGGTGCTGAGATCCTTCGAGGCACAACCTCTCTCGGTACTGCGCTGCGACAAGGTGCAGGGCAACCTTTTCAGCACGCCCGTCGAGACGGACGAGGTTCCTTCGTTGTTCGATCTCGCCGCGGACACCGCGGGCCCTTTCGAGAGCCTGTCTCTTATACACATCTCCGAGCCCACGAGACCAACGAC
>JARFQS010000149.1 GCA_029287645.1 Thermoanaerobaculia bacterium
CCTTGTCTGCGACCAGCGTGCGCAATCGGTCGGAGGCGAGGGCGTAGGTCTGCAGCACCACCGCCCGATACTCGGCTGTGTTGCGCATCCAGTGGACCTCGTTGGTGAGCCCCGCCGGCTCGGGCTCGGATCGAGGTTCAGTTTGGGCCGTCTGAGTATCGGTTGAGGCACAGCCTACGGCAACGAGCACAAGAAGAGTCGACCAGTTAGCTCTCATTCCATTCCCCACAAAAAGACAGGCCGTTGATTGTACAGGCAGATTCCTGCATTAGACTCCTCTTCATGATGAGAGAGTTTCTCGCCCAAATCCCTATCGGGGTCCTGATCATCGCCTGTCTCACTATCGGGCTCGCTCCCTTCAACCCACCGCATATCTGGGAGAAGCTCAATATGCTGTTCAGGATGGAGTTGACCCGGCCGATCGATTGGCTCGACCTGGTGTTTCACGGCATTCCCTGGCTACTGCTGATTCTCAAGCTCACCCTCGGCCGGCAGGGGACGTAAGAGCCTCAGACCGTTGAGCACCACGAGGATCGTGCTTCCCTCGTGGCCGATCACGCCTATCGGGAGTGGCAGCCCGTAGAGCAGATTGACCACCACCAGAACAGCGATGACGGCACAGGCGAATGCCAGGTTCTGACGAATGATGCGTAGAGACCTCCTGGACAGACGCAGGGCGTAGGGCAGGTCATCGAGTCGATCCCGCACCAGGACCAGATCGGCCACCTCCAGAGCGGCGTCCGTCCCTGCGAGCCCCATGGCAATCCCCACCGACGACGCTGCCAGCGCCGGGGCGTCGTTGACACCATCTCCTACCATGGCGACTTGCTCACCCTGCCGGGTATATGCCCGTATCAACTCCACCTTCTCCTCGGGCATCAGATCGGCCTCGAACTCGTCGACGCCGATCTCTTCAGCCACTCGGTGGGCCACCCTCGGGTTGTCTCCCGTCAACAGCACCGTTCTCTTAACCCCGTTCGCCTTGAGACTCGCCAGGGCATCGGCGGCCTCGGGGCGTACCTGGTCTTCCAGTACCAGAACTCCTCTCTCCTCCGCGGAGGCAACAAAGACGAGTGTCTGATCGCGACTCTCCAGCCTCTCGATCTCGACAGCCTCATCGGGCCGAACCTCGAAGCCTCCGAACGACGACACAAACTCCCGTTGCCCCACCGCCACCTGTCTGCCTTCGACATCGGCCACCGCCCCGAGGCCCCGCTGGTTTCTCAACCCGGAAGCTGTCGGCACCTGCATCTTGCGAGCGGCAGCCTCCGCGACAATCGCTCGACCCAGGTGGTGTTCCGAAAGTCGCTCCACCCCCGCCGCCAGAGCCAGAATCCGGTCCGGCTCCGTGGAATTGAAGCCCAAGGTCGCGACGACCCGGGGTTTGCCGACCGTGATAGTTCCCGTCTTATCAAAAGCCATCGTGTCGATCGTGGCCAGCGACTCGAGGGGCGACCCGCCCTTGAACAGCAATCCACGACGAGCAGCATGCGCCAGAGCCGCCAGGATGGTGGCGGGAGTCGAGATCACGACAGCACAGGGTGACGCGACCACCAGAAGAGTCATGGCGCGATAGAAGGCCGGACGAAATGCCTCGCCGAAAGCCAGCGGAATCACCACGGCTGCGAGAGCGGCAAATATGACCGTGGCCGCATAGCCTTGCTCGAAGCGATCGATGAACCTCTGAGTGGGAGCCTTGGCCTCTCTCGCCTCTTCGACCAGTTCGATAATCCGCGACAGCGTGGACTCCGAGGCTCTTCTGTCGACCGCGATCTCGACCGTGCCGCCGACGTTGATGGTGCCAGCAAAGACAGGATCCCCCGGACCTTTCTCGACCGGGGCCGACTCACCCGTGATGGCCGCTTGATCGGCGGCGGTGTGTCCCGACTGCACATGACCGTCGACGGGAATGCGTCCTCCTGGCCGTACTCGAACCAGATCACCGGGCTCGAGTATGTCCGCACCGACACGGCGTTCGCTGCCATCCTCTTCGAGCAACATGGCCTCGTCGGGACGCAGCTCCATCAGGGACTCGATCGCTCGCGTGGTGCGGCGCAAGGCCCGGGACTCCAGAGCGTTCGACAACGAGAAGAGAAACAGGAGAGCCGCTCCCTCGGCGTACTCACCGATGACCGCCGCCCCCCCGGCCGAGAGCAACATCAGGAGATCGATATCGAGACGGCGGGCCCTGAGACTCTTGACGGACCGCACCAAACTGAAAATGCCACCTGCAACATAGGCCGCGGCAAAGGTCAGTAACTCGGCCCATTTCGGCAGTCCGAACAGGGTCGGGCCGAGCCACCCCAAGAGTGCCAACAGACCGCAGACCACCGGTGTCCAGACCGGTTCCCGCCCTTCGGCCAACGCCTCGACCCAGGCTGGGGAAGACTCGATACGCCGAGGCTCGCTACTTCGATTCTCCGAGCGGGTCATCCCTCGAGCCATTCCGTCGGTTATGGAACCAGTGGCCAGAACACGGGCAGAACGAGGAGGACGACGATCAAACAGACAATGGTCAGTGGCAGACCCACCCTGATGTAGTCGACAAACCGGTAGCCACCTGGGCCCATGATGAGCACGTTTGCCGGGTGCGCTACAGGACTCATGAAACTGGCTGATGCCGACATGGCTACGGTCATCATCAACGCGTAAGGAGACATGCCCAGATCGGCGGCAGTGCTGATGGCGATCGGTGCCATCAGGATCGCCACCGCCGCGGTTGGCATCACCTGGGCTCCCAGGGCTGTGACGATATAGAAAGCGGCAACGACCGCCAGGGGGCCCATTCCTCCGACTAGCGCCACCACCTGCTCCGTCAGCAGACTCGCGGCACCGGTCTTCTGCAGGGCAATACCCATCGGCAACATCCCGGCAATGAGAAAGACGGCACGCCACTCGACGTTGCGATAGGCCTCATCCATGGTCAGGGCTCCACTCAGGACCATGATGACCGACCCGGTCAGCGCTGCGATGTAGATGGGCAACAACCCGAACATGACCGACAGGACGACGGCCAACATCGTCAATGCGGCAATGGGGGCCTTGCTCGACCGGGGCGCCTCCTGAGCCTCCTCGGTCAACACCAGGAAATCGGGCTCGCTACCCAGGACTAGCAGCCGCTCCCGGGGACCGTACAAGAGCAGCGCGTCACCGAACTGCAGTGGGATGTCCCGGAGGTTCTCGCGGTAGATCTTCCCCCCACGTGAGATCGCGATGACATTGAGCCCGTACTTGGCCCTGAAATGCAGATCCACCAGGGTCTGTCCTGCAAGAGTAGTCCGCGGCGAGAGAATCACTTCGGCCAGCCCGATGTCATCCGATTCGATACCGTTGATCTCCGGCGACTGGTCGGACTCGACCTGCAAACCATGCAGGCCCTCGACCGTCAGCAGGTCTTCCTTTCTCCCCTTGACCAACAGAGTGTCACCAGCCTCGAGAATCTCCTGTGGGCCAGGCATCAATCGTGACTCGCCACCCCGAATAATCCCCATGATTCCGAGGTTGAACTTGTCACCCAGGTGACTGTCAGCCAGACTCTTGCCGGCCAGCGAAGATTTCTCGGGAACCTGGAGAATCATCAACCGCTTCTCGAGATCGTAGACCTCGGTCTGCGACGCGTCGCTGACCTTCAGGTGGTGATCTCGACGCAGGCGATCCAGTTTCTCGCGGTCACCTTGAACCAGCATCACATCTCCTGCAGCGAGCTCCACGACCTCGAGTCCAGTTCGCCTGGGTTCCCCTTGCCGGTGAATCGCCAAAACGATGCACCCGAACTGATTGCGAAAATCCAGATCGCGCAGGCTCTTGCCGATCATGGAGGAACCTGGAAGCACCTCGACATCGACCACCTCGATGTCGGAAGAGGTCAGCCGCTCGACGGCCAGATCATCCGTCTCGAGCTGCAGGTACTGGCGACCCAACAACTCGTCCAACCGATCCGGAGCCCCACCAACCAGCAATCGGTCGCCAGATTGGAGGGTCGATCTGGGGTCGGGTGCCAAACGCATCTGTCCGTCACGCATGATTCCCATGACATTGAGACCCAGCGAGATACCCAGGCGGCTCGCGGCGATGGTCTTACCGTCGAGCACCGAGTCCTCGGGCAAGCGAACGAAAAAAAGCTGATCGCTCAGCTGGTAGGCCTGCTCCAGATCCTCGTCGTCCATCGAAGAGGTCTCACGAGCGAAATCCCTTGCTGGCAGCATTCTTCGCCCGATGAAGGCCATGAACAGAATGCCCGCCACGACAACGGACAAGCCAACCGGAGTGAAGTCGAACAATGCGAACGGTTCCAGGCCCTGCTCCTCCAGACCCGCACTGACCAGGATGTTGGGTGGCGTACCGATCAGGGTGGTCAAGCCACCCAGCAGGGAGCTGTATGCCAGCGGAATGAGCAGCTTCGATGGAGGGCGATTGGTCCGCCGGGCGATGTCCATGATCACCGGTAGCAGCAGCGCGGCGACACCGACGTTGTTCATGAAAGCCGACATGAAGGCCGCGGTCGTCATGATCAGGATCACCAGCAGCAGCTCGCTACTACCCGCCAGGCGTAGAACGTGTCGGCCGAGAATTCCGGCTACTCCGGTCCGCGACAGACCAGCGCTCAGCACGAATACCGCACCAACGGTGATAACAGCCGGATTCCTGAAGCTGGACACAGCCTCTTCGGCGGTGATCAGGCCGGTCAACGCCAGGGTCACCATCACCATCATGGCGACCACGTCGACCCGCAGCTTCTCGGTAACGAAAAGCGTCACCGCGATGACCAGAATCACCAGCAGCAGCGCGATATCAGGGGTCATTTGCAGACTATGTGACCCGTCCGGGGTCGAGTCGGATGTCTTACTCCGGCTCGGTCACCTGAGGTGGCGCCGAGTCTTCTCCTTGCTGCGGCTTGCACGCGGACCGGCGACCTGCCGGGTCGGGGACCGCTCACGTCGGCACACCCAGACGGGGCAACACCAGGTACTGGAGCACGAGCCACCCGACCAGAATGCCGATCATCAAAAGCAGATCCATGACCCTCCTATCCTAGCTCACCTCGACGCTATAAACTGTGCGCGGCCTCTGATTCTGGAGGGAAT
>JARFQS010000151.1 GCA_029287645.1 Thermoanaerobaculia bacterium
CCCTCATCTCGGTCAGAGGTGACGAGTCTCCGAACTTGCGGTGCAGGGCGTAGTAGAGATCCTCGCCTGGGAGCATCTGGAGTCCATCGCTGACATAGAGCACAGCCTTGCGACCGGGCAGGCCTGCCAGGGAGGTCACGATCTCCTTGATCGCCCCGATCGAAAAGCTGAGGTCGTTGTAACCGCTTTCTGCGAACTGCCGCACCCGCCAGGAGATGGCTGCCAGTGAGTCGGAGTCATTGATGTCTCGCAGCACGTCCCGCCGCTCCGAGTCCCAGTGCACCCCGAAGGCTGCGAGCTCTTCGAGCTCGAACAACTGACTGGCGATCAGGGTCGGATCGCTCGTGAACTCGTGGCGCATATGGAGCGAGCGATCATAGGTGACCAGCATCACCTGGTCATGGATGGAGACCTTCTCGACGAGGAAATCCCTGAGCCTACGGAAGACCCGATTCCGATTGAAGGGGCGAATATTGAAGTTGTCGACATAGATGACCAGCGACAGCCTCTGGTCGTCGGGAAGGGCGAACTTCTCCTCTTCAGGCAGACCGGGGACAGCTGGCGCTTGTGGCTCCGAGGATGCGGTCACCGGCTGGTCTTCGACCGGCCTGCGGTCTTCCACGGCAAAGAAATTGGTGATCGCCACCGGCCGACCATTCTCGAAGATCTCGAAGTCATCGCGCGTCAACCCGGTGATCGGCACGCCCTTCTTGTCCGTCACATAGACATCGAGGTTGACAACGGTAACGTCGACGGTCTCGACGTACGCCCCCTCCTCCTCCGACGCCTCGATCTCGGACGCCTCATTCGGCTCCTGCGAGAAAGCCGGCCAGGCCGAGCCAAACCCCAGTAGCAGTAGCAAGAGACTCAGGATCTGACCTGTACTTCGCATCATCAATTTCGACCTCGACAGTTGATTTTGGGAGCAGCGCCTCTACTCCATGGGCTCGATCTCGACGCTGGCAGACAGGATCCTACCACTTGTGGTGTCGACGACCGCTATCACGGCGTCGCTCCGCTGCCGGCGAACCTTGAGTGCGAACTCGTAGCTCCCGAAGGCCCCCGGCTCACCTTCGCCCGGAGCCTGAAAGGCCATCGGGACCGCGGGGATATCTGACCTGCGACCCTGCTCGTCTCGCACAGCAACCATGAGCTCGATCTGTGCGACCTCTCCCTGCTCCGAGGGCAGGAACGTGATCTCATCCAGGGGAATCAAGAGGGTCACCGGCACTTCCATCTTCTTTCTACCCTTCTTCTTGGGTTCGCCCAGATTCACCTTCAACGATCCCTGACCGCCGGGATTGCCGAAGAGCAAGGTGCTCTCCAGAGCCATGGCAACCTCGTGGCGTCGGGAGGAGTCCAGAAAACCCTCCCGAGAGCGCACCCGAAAACCCTTCTCTTTGACCGACACCTCGATCTTGTGACGCCGATCGTCCCACTCCCGGTCGGGGGTGAATCCGATCCAGTAGTAGGAGCGCGTATCCGATACCGTCCCACTGAACGCGTTCAGCCGTTCGCTATTGATGAAGGAGGTTCCCCCGGTCTGTCGGGCGAGGAAGTTCAACGTGTAGTGCACTTCCTGCTGCCGGAGAAAGGCGTCGTCCCCTCGCAGTCCCGTCCGAGCCACTTCTTGGACCCGTGGGTCACGGAGGATCGACGACTCGTTCGCGAGTAGATCGTTGAACCCTGGCACATCCACTGGATACAGCGTGTAACCGATCAGGTTCGCTGTGTCCGTGAGGGGCCGGAACAGTGCCTGGCCGTCCGCCAGCTCCCAGCTCAGGACCGTCGGTGATACATCGGGTCCCAGAAACGTGGCCGGAAAGAAAGGCCAACCACCCGACATGAGAAGCATCACCTTTCGACCGGGAGGCTCCGCGAAGCTCCTCAAAGTCGAGGCACTCGCGGTGACGGATCGGCTCACCTGATCTGTCAATCGCTCCAGATAGAACCGTTCGTCGGGGTCCAGCTGGGTGCGAAGGAACGCATCCGTCGTGAACTCGCCGGCGCGGATGGAGGAGAGCGCCGAGAGCGTTCGGTCGTAGTTGAACTGCCGCTGCTCGGCCAGTCTCTGCAGCCCAAAGGCCGGGCGCTCCAAGGCCGCTTCGATCGCCCTCTCCAGCTCAGGAACCGACTGGCTCCAGGTCGTGATCATCTCGAGGTCGCTGCCGTCGAAGGCAACGATGGCCATTCGATCTTCAGGCCCCATGAGTGGCAGGTCGCTCTTCAACGCTTCCAGGACCTGATCGCGATCTCGGGCAATCGAGAAGAACTCGTCAATGAACACCAGGTAGCTGGTGCCTACTGGCTCACCCGCGACCAGGGAAGGCAGGCCGGGGACCACGGATGCTTCGCCCGTCTCCGTCCCAGCGACTCCCGCCCTCACTTCGGAGAAGTACTCGATGGGAACGACCTCCCCATCGATCTCGAGCTCGAAGGCCTGGGGAGCGAGACCGAAGATCGGAACTCCGTCGCGGTCGGTGACGACCACTTCCAGATTGACCACCCGCACATCCAGCACTTCGCTGAACACGCCTGGAAGCGAGCTGCGAGTTTCTTGCGCTTGCACCGCCGGCATGGCCGATAGCACCAGAATGGCCACAGTCTGCCAAATTGTCCTCTTGTGTAGACACTTCATCACACTCATCCTCGTTCGATTCCCGCCGTCACTTCACCTCTTTCGCCGTCGAGGAGGCGGTCGCGACGACCTCTATACGCCCCACTACGCAAGACGCGTGCCTCCAGAGAGCGCCTCGGCCTCTTTCAGACGTCTGCAGACAAGC
>JARFQS010000155.1 GCA_029287645.1 Thermoanaerobaculia bacterium
GGTCATCTCCAGGTGGTTCCGGATCCGGCCGAACCGTCGACCTCCGGGTGGAAGCTTCGCCTGCTGGCTGCTTCGGTGGTTCTGGTCGTCGTTGGCGGTGCCGTGGTCTACAGGGTCAGCCAGCAAGCACCAGCGTTGGAAGAGAGCCTGATTGCTGAGGTCGAATCCCAACCTGCTCCAGAGAGGGTGAGGGCTGACGAACCGGCTGCGTCGATCGAGATGCAGGAAGAGCTCGCTGGCAAGCTCGAAGCCGTCGGTCGATCGGACGATGCTGCGAAGACCGTGCGCGACAAACAACCATCACCCCGGGTCCAGACGGAGTCGGGACCGACGCTGGATGCCCTCTCTAAAACGGCGCCTGACCGGCCTGCCTCGGTCCCAATGCGAGATGCGCCAGGCGAAACTCAAAGTGAGGGAGACCGGACGCGGGTCGAAGCTCCGAGCTCTGATCAAACCGTGGTCACAGTGACGTCCGAGAGTCCCCTGCTGCCTCAATCAGCGGAAGAGAAGACCTCCTCTCTCAAGAAGAAGAACGTGGTCGGTTATCAAGGCCTGGAGGCTCAGTCGCTATCACCGCACACAGGTCTTTTCACGACTATGCCAGGTTCGGAGTCAGAGGGAGGTACGGCCCGAGTGCGTGCCTCTGCCGCGCCCTCGACTGGAGGCTCTGCCGAGCCGAACGATGCGCCCTACGGGGACATGTTCTTCACCACCTACGGCACCAATCCCTTTGTCGATACCGAGGATGATCCTCTCTCGACCTTCGGGCTCGATGTCGACACCGGCTCCTTCACGGTGGCTCGCAGTTATCTCGATCGCGGCCACCTGCCGCCTCATGAGGCGATCAGGGTCGAGGAGTTCGTCAACTACTTCGATTACGGGGATCCCGCTCCTCGCCGCGGCGAATTCACCCTGATTGCCGAGGGTGCGCCGTCGCCCTTTGCCACAGGAGCTCGTCAGCGGCTGGTGCGATTCGGGATCAAGGCCCGGGATATCCCGGCTGCCGAGCGCCAGCCTGCCATGCTCATCTTTGTGGTGGATGTCTCCGGGTCGATGCAGCGGGAAAACCGCCTTGGTCTGGTCAAGCGGTCGCTCGGCTTGCTTCTGGAACAGCTTCAGCCCGAGGACCGCATCGGTCTGGTGGTCTACGGCAGTCGGGGAGAGGTCCTGCTCGAACCGACGACGAGCAGGGATGCCATCCGGCGATCGATCGACCGGCTGGTTCCCGGGGGCTCCACGAACGCCGAGCAGGGGCTGACCTTGGCCTACGAGCAAGCCCGTCGTTACTTCCGCGAAGGTGCCATCAACCGGGTGATTCTCTGCTCGGATGGAGTCGCCAATGTCGGTCGCACGGGTGCTGATTCGATTCTGCAGAGGATTCGCGTGGCTGCTGACGAGGGTATCGAACTGACCACCGTTGGCTTCGGCATGGGCAACTACAACGATGTGCTGATGGAGCAGTTGGCGGATCGGGGTGACGGTTCATACGCCTATGTCGACACCCTGGAGGAGGCACGACGGATCTTTGTCGAGAACCTGACGGGAACCCTGCAGACCGTGGCCTCAGATGCCAAGGTGCAGGTCGAATTCAACCCACGCACCGTGAGTCGCTATCTATTGTTGGGGTATGAGAACCGAGATATCGCAGACGAGCGATTCCGTGACGACACGGTCGACGCCGGCGAGATCGGTGCTGGCCACGAGGTAACCGCTCTCTACGAGATCAAATTGAAGGAAGGGGCCCCTGGAAAGGCTCGGCTGGCGACCCTGCACCTACGCTATCGATCCAAGGCAACCGACGAGATCGTCGAGAGCAAGGTCGGGCTGAGGGTCAAGGACCTGACGCGGAGCTGGGAGAGCAGCTCGACGGCACTTCGACTCAGCTCGCTGGCGGCAGAGTTCGCTGAGATTCTCAAAGGCTCCTATTGGGCCAAGGACTCCGATCTGGAGGAGGTCTATCGACGGCTCGATCCACTCGCCGACGAGTTGGCCCCAGAGAGTGAAGTCCAGGATCTCGTGTACCTGGTGGAGAGAGCGCTGCGCCTGTCGTCAGGTGTCCCGGACTAGGGACAGGAACTCCATTCGAGACAGATACTGAGGGGCCCGGCGATCGGGCCCGGGTTTTGCAGCTACAGCGTCCGTGTCGGTTGGAGGCGGTCGATCCGTCACCTGGAAAGGACGAGTACGTATGCGATTAGTGGCTCTGTTGATATGTCTCCTCATCCCCGTTGTAGCGGTTGCCCAAGAGGAGCCTGAACTGGCGCCAACGTCAGCGCCGACCCTGCCCGGTAAGACCACATTGAAAGACCGTTTCTATGTCGGCGGTTGGCTCGGGGCTTCGTTTGGAGACGTCGTCAGCTCTGTTCAGGTGGCTCCCGAGCTCGGTTTCATCGTGGTGCCGAAGTTTCACCTGGGTGGCAGCCTGGTCTATAGATATCGGAAGGACAAGCGGTTCGAGCCAGACCTGTCGACTACGGATCTCGGTGGCTCACTCTTTGGCCGCTACTTCGTCTATGCCCCGATCTTCTTGCAGGCAGGGGTCGAACAACTCAACTGGGACTACATCGCGAACGACCCGATCGGTGGTGAGCTGACCACCATCAATGCGGACCACACAGCAATCCTGGTTGGCCCGGGGTTCGCATTGCCGATTGCACCCAGCGCAGCGACCTATATGACGTTTCTCTACGACGTCAATTACGACAACGAAGGACCCAATCCGTACGACCGCCCGTGGATGATCCGTGTGGGTGTGGGAATCGGGCTTTAGGCGAGCTTCAGGTATCCTTTGCCCCAAGTGGACAAGGGAAGAGAGACGAGGTCGTGGCGATTCCTGCTGGGGTACGTGCTCCCGACCCTGTTGATACTGATTTGGGTGGTCCTGCCTCTGGTACGTGGCACCCACACGCTGTACCTGCGTGATGTTCTGAATTCCCATCTGGAGAAGAAGTGGGTTCAGGCCGAGGCCATGGCGGATGGCTATCTGCCGCTGGTCGATCCGTATCGTGACGGCGGTCAGCCGCTCTTGGGCAACCCGAACTCGGTGGCGCTGTATCCCGACAATGTTCTGCTCCTGATCAGCAGCCCTCTGTGGATGCTGAACGCGCACTTCTGGCTCCACCTCTTGTTGGCACCGTTTTGTGCCTATTGGCTGGCC
>JARFQS010000165.1 GCA_029287645.1 Thermoanaerobaculia bacterium
AGGGAGAGATCTCCTTCGACTCGCGTCCGGGAGAGACACGATTCACGGTCAAGCTCCCCATCTCCGATAGCTGATGGGAAGACGCACCTGCAACTGAGGCATCGAAAACGGCCCAACCGAGAGGACAGTCATGAAACGCAAGACCCAGGTCGAGTATGAAGACGCATCACCCGAAGTCCAGGCCATCTACGACGAGATCAGGGACACGATGGGAATTCCCACGGTCCTCAAGTTCCTCAAAGCCCTGGGCCACAATCCGCACACGCTGCGTGCGGTCTGGTCGATGCTCAAGGAGACGGTGATCGAAGGTGAGATCCCGGCGCTCCTCAAACAGTTGATTCTGTTCAAGGTCTCCATCGTCGCCGGCAACGAGTACTGCACCTCCCTGCACGGACACGCGGCGCTGAATCTCGACCCCACGCTGACCTACGAGGATCTCGTGGCCCTTTCCGGGGGAGCATGCACCGCCAACTTGCCGCCTTCCTATCCGGTGGCCATCGACATCATTTCTCGGGCCTCGCTCGAGCCCAAGAGTGTCGAAGAGCGGGACTGGGACTTCGAGGATCAGCTCAGGGACGAAGGTTTCTCGGAGAGCGAGATCGACGAGCTCCTCGCGGTGGGCTTCTTCAGCGTGATGATGAACATGCTGACCGACACCTACGATGTTCCGTGGGAGAGTCCGTTCCCGCCAGCGTCGGGTTGAATTTTCATCATCTCTGGAGTCAGCTACACTGCATCTCAACGCTCGTGCTGTTCTGAGCATGAACCCAGCTTGGCGGGCGTGATTTCAAACCGCGAAGGGTGCTGGAGGGTTACCGATGAAGATCATCTCCTGGCTGTTGCTTCTGAGTTGCCTGTTGCCCGGCTGGGCAGTGGCGCAGCAGTCGGTGGAAATCGAGCCACTCCATGAGGCGGCCTTCGCCGGAAATGTGGAGGAGGTGAGCCGCCTCCTCGAAGAGGGCACTGCGGTCGACGTTTCGGATCCCGAGGGCCGCACGGCGTTGATGTGGGCCAGCTTCAATGGGCACACAGCGGTGGACGCTCTCTTGTTGGAGAAGGGGGCTGCCATCAATGCCCGCGAGACGAACGGACGGACGGCGCTGATGTATGCCTCCAGCGGCCCATTCGCTGGGACCGTGGGTCTCCTACTCGAGAAGGGTGCCGATGTGAACCTCCAAGGTACCACCGAGGGCTTCACGGCGCTGATGACCGCGGCTGCGGAGGGGCAGGTGGAGGTGGTCCAAGTCCTGCTGGCCTATGGAGCCGATCCGGACTTGGAGGATGTGGACGGCGATACGGCAGAGAGCTTCGCGATCCAGAACGGCCATCCGCAGGTTGTCATGGCGCTCCGCAACCCCCCGCCACCCGTGAAGAGGCCCTGATTCACAACCAGGAAGATGTGAGCGGGTCCGCCTCTCAGCGCCTGCGGCCGCCCCCGCGAAATCCCCCTCTCGACGCCCGTGGAGTCGAGCGTTGGTAGCCCTGGTAGCGCTGCTGACCGTAGCTCCTTCCCTGATACTGCCGGTCGAGGTCCCTGGTTCGCGATTGATCCTGGACACCCTGCCACTGTCCGCCTCGGTCGACCTGGCTCCAATCGCCCTGGTCGTTCCGTTTGTAGACGTTGCCATCCTTGCCGGCGTAGAAGTCGTCACCCTTGCGCACGACAGCGCCCTCTTCGCCACGCACCCAGCCGGCGGAACCCGACTCTCCGGTGCCGGGATTGACAGCGCCTACCCGGCCGGCGGTAGCCTGCCTCCCGCTATCCGCATCGCCTACGGTCACCCTACCTCCGGCCGCCTTCGTACCGGTGTTGGGGTTGTACGCCGCGCCCCGTCCTCCATAGGCGTATTCACCCGAATAGACGTTGCCTACGGCACCACGCTGACCGGCTGCGATCGTGCCTGTGCGTGAGTTGTAGGCGGCGCCAACCTGTCCGCGCCAGGCGTTGCCGGTCCAGGCGTTGTAGCCACCGGAGTAGCGAGAGACGGTACTCACGGGTCCCCATTTGTTGTAGATGTTGCCGGTGGTGCCGGCCCAACCGCCCGGTCCCCAGGCCGCCCAGCCGCCGCCCGGGCCGATCACGGCACCCCCGTACCAGGGGTAGTAGCCCCAATAGGGTCCCCAGTAGGGCGGGTAGTAGGGTGCGTACCAACTGCCCCAGTAGCCCCACGCCCAGCCGATGCCGAAGGTGAAGGCCCAGCCACCCCAGGGGGTGTAGGTAATGCTGCTGGCGTAGCCCCATGTCGAGGGATAGCCGTACCAGTAGCTGCCGACCCATGGACTGTAGTAGTAGCCGGTGCCGTAGACGACCACGTCGCCGCTAACTGCCGTGCCGTAGTACCCCGGCGTATAGCCCACGACCACCGTCTCTTCATCCGATGCGTAGATTCGCACGTAGGTGACGTAGTGCAGCGGGCTGCTCGCCGGGATGGTGTAGATGACATCTGGAACCGTGACCGCAGTGATCCAAGGGCCTGTCACCGCTGGTGCGACGAACCAGACGCCGTTATTGACCGCGTAGTACTCATCCGGAGCGACACGGAGGATTGGCGTGGGCGAGTTCTCGACGTAGGCCAACGGGGTACTCTCGATCGGCGTCCACTTCGGCTCGCCGTCGATCACGGGATTGAACTCGGCTCCCTGGCGATCGATCTCGGAGGTTTGCGGCACTGAGTTGGCGATCACCGCCTCTTGCGCTTGTGGAGTACCGGCAATCGAAGCCTTGACGTTCTCTTTCGGGCTGTCGTCCGGAATCTGTCGAAAGTCGGCCGCCAAATCGCTCTGGGGTACGAAGCTCCACGGCCCAGCCAATGACGAGGATTCGAACCAGCGGCCAGACAGAAGCACGAAATAGGGGCTTCCCGAGGCCTGGCGAAAGAGATTGCCGCTCGTGTTCTCAGCGTACTCGAGTCCGGTCTGAGGGATCGCGGTCCACTGTGGCGCGCCATCCGTGACCAGGAGCTCAGTCGGCTCGGTGGCCACAATGATGTCGGGCACCGGTCCCTTGGCGAGGGTCGGTTTCTCGATGGGCTCTCCCGATTCGTCCACCTCCTGCTGATCGGCGACGCCACCATCGAGAAGATCGGCGGGCTGCTGCTGTTGTGCCTTCGCCGCAGCGTCGGCGAGCTCGGCAGGAGCGGCACTGGCTACCATCCAGGGCCCCTGGAGTGTCTGTGCCTCGAGCCAGCCGTCGAACAAGTGAAGATAGAGGTTCGCCGAGCTGTCCCGCATCAAGAGCGGGCGAGTATTGAGCAGGCGCTCGTAATGGGACCCCGCGACTTGCCGCCAAACCGGTTGGCCATCGACAGAGACCAGGAGCGTCGGCCGCTCGGCGAAGACGATCTTGGGTGGGTCGTTGTTGACTTCGACCTCGTTCCCCATGGTCGCTCCAGCCCGGGTGGCGGCGAGCGCAGTCTCGACGCGGTCGAGGGCGACAACCCGTACGGAATCGTTGAACCTTCGTTGCAGGATCCCCAGGATCTTGGACTCGAGCTCGGACTGTGCAGGCACGTTGGCGCTGATGCTCTGGTACTCGTCGAAGACGACGAGACGGGCATCCTTGTCGACCCGTGTGCGGGTGACGAAGTTGACCACTCCGTAGGTCGACCCCTCCTTGTCCTTTTCCTCGATCTCGATCGCGGCCTGTGCCGTGAGTTGACTTCCGTCCCAGTCATCGAACTGGGGTGGATAGATCTTGATCAGGTAGGCATCCTCTTCGAGAACGCGGGGCCATGCTTCCGGCTCGCGCTCGTCCACCAGCGCTGCAGCCTCGTCAGCGGCCGAGGAGTCTGGCTCCTGTGCGCTCGAGGGCGCAACTGCGAAGACTTGGAACAGCAACGCAAGGGCGACGCCAATTACAGCCAGCCAGGACCTCTCCCTGGACTGATGTTGCGAAAGGGTCGGATGAGGGACAGCAATTCGTTTTGTCATAGTGGATTTACCCTGGGCGTTTATACCACCCCTTGCGCTGCGAGACCCTGCACAGCTCTTGCTCCGTCTCGTCTCGATCGCCAGAGAGAAGATCTCCAGATGAGCTGCGAAGGGTTCGTGATGACCGGCTGTCGGAGCCTGCGTTGGCCAGCTAGGCTGCCTTCAGGTCCGGGCGTCGAGGGTCTGGACGCCGCGGTAGTCGAGGATTCGCTCGTCGGCCGTCAGCAGGGTCAGTTCGTGCAGCCTGGCCGTGGCGACCAGGAGGCGGTCGGCCGGGTTCTTGTGGAGGCCGGAAGGAAGCGAGTACGCGGCCGCGGCGATCTCGTGGGAGATCTCGAGGGTCGAGCAGAGAAGCGAGTCGAGGGTCTCTTCGACCCACGAGTCTAGTGTTCCCGAGAGCTCGATCGTTCCGAGAGCGACCAGGCGTGCAATCTCGAGCGTCGAAACTGTGGAAACGTACAGGCTCGTTTCGGGGTCGACGAGGGCTCGAGTCGTCTCGGCTCCCAGGCGCTCTACCTCCTCCTGGGACCAGATCCAGACATGGGTGTCTAGCAACAGCCTCACTCGAGTGCTTCCCAGTCGGCCGAGGTGTCTGCCTGGACGATATCGCCGCGGACCTTCATGCGGCCGCGGAAGACGCCGAGCGGGCGCTCGGAACGGACCTCACGTACGGGTTCCACCCTTGCGATCGGTTGTCCGCGCCGGGTCACGAGGATGCTCTCGCCGGTTTGCTGAGCCTCCCTCAGGAAGGCGATACACTTGGCCTTGAACTCGGAAACGACCACCTTCTTCATGGAGTAAGTATGACCTGGTCATGTGACCAGGTCAATTGATCTCGGTCCTGCCCAACCTGAAGAGACGTGAAAACGGTCCGCAATCTGGCAATC
>JARFQS010000176.1 GCA_029287645.1 Thermoanaerobaculia bacterium
CTCATCAAGAAACATCCAGGCCAGCACGGCGATCTGAATGAGCATGGTGTTGTTGATGAGGCTCGACTCCACCGCGGTGAGCCTTCGGAGGGTGTGGTTCCACAGTGTGAATGCCAGGGCGGTGTTGACCGCCGCCAACCAGACGATGATGCCCCAACTCCTCCAGGAGAGCTCCGGTAGACCGTGACTCGCCAGGCCCCCCACCAGCAGAATCAGAGCACCGACGCCCATGCTTACGACGGTCACCACCAATGGATGAAGCTGCTCTTCCCGATTCACGAGGCGCCCCAGGACGGAAGACCCTGCGTTGGCCAAGAGTCCGATGAGTGCTGCGGCGAGACCGACGGCGGCCAGGGGTATCTCGACAGGCAGTAGGTACACGAGGGCTCCGATCAGATAGACCAGCATGCCACACCACTGCAGCGGTTTCGGAGTCTCGCCCAAGAGCGGAATGCCCATCAGCGCCACGAGCGCAGGTGTGAAGCTCAGGAACAAGCTCAGTGCCACGGCGGGCAGGTAGACGAGGCCGACGAACTGCGTACCCTGGGTCACGGCATAAAACAAGACACCCAAAGCGACCAGGCGCAGCCAACCAGAGGTCGTCAGGCCGGACAGAGAGCTGCGGAGCTCCCTTACGCCCAGTACGAAGGGAGCCAGAATGAGGAAGGCCAGTCCGTAACGCAGGCCGGCGAAGGTCAGGGGCGGGATCTCCTCCAAGCCGAACTTGATCAGCACCCACGAGCTCGACCACAGAAAAGTGACGAAGAGGGCCTGCAGGGCGGGGATCAGATGAGATCGGGCCACGAGACCCGACTCTAGCTCACCCACATTCTGTAGGGGAGGGGCTTGCCCCCTCCCATGGGCGCCCCCTCGAGGCTCCCGCGCATTGTCGCGGTCTTCTGTTGTCAGACTGTGCTCAACAGCAGTGGCGCTCCCAGCTTCGCGGCGTAGTTGGGGCGGTAGCGCTCCGGATTGTAGAGCTCCGCCACCTCGACCCGCCGTGCCCCGAGCGCCGGATCGGGAAGCTCCGCCAGCGCGTAACTGCCATCCCGTATCGCCACCATGCGGCCGGTAACCCCATCGGCGATGACATCGAGTGCGATATTTGCGAACGTGATCGCCACCATGTGATCGATCGAGTCGGGGTCACCACTGCGCAGGTCGTAGGTCAGATCGCTGGTCATCGTCTCGTGACCGGTGCGCCGCTTCACCTCTTCGGCCAGGGCGTGTCCGATGTCGACCTTCTTGCGATGACCATACGCATCGGCCTCGCCGTACTCGGCCAGATCCTGCCCCTTCCAGACCGCCCCTTCGGAGGCCACGACCAGGGAGTAGTTGCTGAGGTTGTTTTCCTTGTCCTCGACGAGCAGCTCACAGAGATGATCGAGGTCGAAGGGGTACTCGGGTATCAGGCATCGCGTCGACGTGACATAGCCGGTGTAGAGGGCCGAGAACCCCGAGTCCCGCCCGAAGATACGAAAGATCCCGATCCGTTCATGCGAGCCGAGGGTGGTGCGCTGTCGCGTGATCAGGTCCTTGGCCCGCGTGATGGCGGTGGAGAAGCCAATGCAGTACTCCGAGCCCGGCACGTCGTTGTCCATGGTCTTCGGAATGGCGATGACCGGAACTCCCTCCTCGTGGAGGCGGGATGCGAAGCTGATGGTGTCGTCACCACCGATGACGATGAGCGTTCCGATATCCAACTGCTCGAGATTGCGCAGCACCACCGAGGTCATGTCCATCAGGTGAGATCGGGTCGGCAGGGAAGCCACTTCTGATTGCGGCAGGTGGGCCGGCGCTTTCGAGACATGGACCCGTTGCGGGTTCGTCCGTGAGGTGTGCAGGATCGTGCCGCCACTGCGATCGATCGTGCGGGTGTTGTCTCGGGTCAGGCGACGGATATAGGCGGGATCATCACCCTGGCTCAGGTCCGAGTGGGTCAGGCCCTCCCAACCCCTCCGAATACCGATCACCGGACGGTCCATTTCGCGGGCTCTGTAGACCACGGACTTGATCACCGAGTTCAACCCGGGGACGTCTCCGCCGCCCGTCAAAATACCTATGTGCTTGCCGTTCGCCATTCTTCGTGCCTCCTGTCAATGCCCCCCGAAGTCGGCAAGGATGCCCCAGCCGAGCGAAAAGGTCAACGGATCTTCGACAGGTGAGAGTTAGAATCTCACCATGGCGTCGGATCCGATCTATCTCGACTACAACGCCACGACTCCCATCGACCCGCAAGTGGCCGAGGCGATGCTGCCCTACCTGCATCAGCACTTCGGCAACCCCTCGAGCTCGCACGCCTATGGAATCGCGGCCAGTGAAGCGGTGATATCGGCCCGCATGCAGGTAGCCGGGTTGCTCGGCGCCGAGCCCGAAGAGATCGTCTTCACCAGCGGTGGCACCGAATCGAACAACATGGTCATCCAGGGCCTGGCCCGCCGCCTGGCGTCCCAGGGTCGCCACATCATCACCTCCGCTGTGGAGCATCCGGCGGTGTTGGAACCCTGCTATGCATTGGAGAAGGACAAGTTCTGCGTGACGATTCTGCCCGTCGATAGAGATGGAAGAGTAGATCCCGATGCCGTGGCTCGAGCGGTGACCTCCGAAACGATTCTCATCACCGTCATGCACGCCAACAACGAGGTCGGCACAGTCCAACCGACGCTCGAGATCGCTGAGATCGCCCGCGAGCATGGAATCCTGCTCCACACGGACGCGGCTCAGTCGGTCGGCAAGATCCCTGCACGGGTCAACGAGCTCGGCGTCGACTTCCTGAGCCTTGCTGGGCACAAGCTCTACGCTCCGAAGGGGGTCGGGGCGCTCTACATCCGTTCAGGAAGGCACCTGGATCGGTTGATCCACGGAGCAAGCCACGAGTCGGGGAGACGGGCCGGCACAGAGAACGTACTCGGCATCGTAGGCCTCGGGAAGGCCTGCGAGCTGGCAGCCACGCGCCTCGAGGAGGGGGGTCTCCACGGCCGCGCCCTGTGCGATCGACTCTGGGAGGGCCTCCAAGGCCGGCTTTCCGATCTGCGCCGCAACGGAGACTCCGAGTCCTGCCTGCCCAATACCTTGAATGTCTCCTTCCTGGGTATCGACGCCTTGGCGCTTCTGACCGAGATCGGAGACCGTGTCGCAGCCTCGGCCGGCGCTGCTTGCCACTCCGAAGGGGTCGAAGTCTCTACCGTTCTAACCGCCATGCAGGTTCCGTTGGACTACGCCATGGGCACCGTGCGCTTCTCGGTCGGCCACCCGACCACGGAGACGGACGTCGATACAGCTGTTGAGGTGGTTGCCAAAGCGGTGCGGCGCCTTCGCGAGACGGCTGCTCCCC
>JARFQS010000263.1 GCA_029287645.1 Thermoanaerobaculia bacterium
GGTCAAGCCCCTCCCCTACATCCAGGGTGGCCGCCACCTTGGTCGATCCCTCGTCGGACCCCCACATGATCGGTCCTATTGGCCCAGGACCCAAGCCCCAGGCCCCAGGGCGGCGGGCCGACGTTAGTCGGACTGAGCTGACATCTGCCGTATCTTCATCGCCAGGCCGATGAGCACGAGGATGATGATGGCCAGCGAGACCAGCAATCCCTTGCGACGGAAGGCGAGCTCGCCCAGCGCTTCGATGCCGGCCTCGAAGGCCGATTCCGCGTGCTCCATGCCGCGTGCGTGGGTCTCCATGAACTCGCTGTCCTCGTCCACCGAGAAGCCGTGCACCAGGACCTCGAGGCCGATCTGGGCGTCGACCGCCTGATCGATCTCGGAGAGCGCATGGCGCGTTTCCACACCGCCTCTGCGGGCTCGTAGGAGCACCCGCTCGGCTCCGGCCGTCAGGGAGGTCAGCTCCCGCATCCGATTCTGGATCGCTCCGGACACCTGCAGGCCCTTCGACTCGTCCGCCAGGAGAGGCTCGGCGGCGTGGCAGGTGTCGCACCGGATGACGTGCCCCTCTGTGGGCTCGCCCGTCACCGGATCCTCGTAGGTGTAGGTCGTCTTGCCGAGCCGGAACTTGTTGAAGAGCCGCTCGAACTCGAGACGCAAGACGAGGTCTCCTTCCTCGGATGTGGCCAGGGTGTGATCCGGCAGCGTCAGCGCCTGATCGATCAGCCAGTTGAACAACGCCTCGCCTTCGAGACCCTGGGCTTCGGCTTCGGCCATGAGTGCCTCGCGAGTCTCGAGGTGATTCTGCCGAATGGCCTCGGGCTCTTCGAGATGACCGGCCACCCTCTCGTTGTCCCCATGGCAGAACTGGCATGGCGTGGGCGGAGGAGGTGAGAGCATCCCGACCGAGGGTCTGACGATGCCGTGGTTGCCGTGGCAGGCGGAACATTCACCCAGACTGGTCATCGTCACCGATGCCTGCGGCTCGGGGTCTTCATGGCAGCCCGCGCACCCGTCGGGACCGGCCTCCGCCAGGAACTCGTTGTGCATCTCGAAGGCGGCCAGCTTGGGACTGGCACGGAACATCTCGGCTTCCCGCCCATGGCACTGACCGCAGACGAAGGTCACGGAGTCGAGACCCGGCGGGGCCGCGCCGTGGTTGCCGTGGCAGTCGTTGCAGGTCGGGGCCGACAGATCCTCTTTCACCAGCAGGTTCTCGGCATGGACGCTCTGTCGCCAGCGGGCGTACTGGTCGATCGGCAGGGGCAACCCGTTCGGCAGTTCGTAGCCGGCCATCGTGTTGGCGTCGCCGTGACATTCTCGGCACATTTCGGCAACGCGGGTCGGAAAGACCGTGGACTCCGGGTTACCGGCGCCGAAAATGCCATGAACACCGTGACAGTCTGTGCAGGTGGCGACATTGAGGTCGCCTTCCGCGAGCGCCACACCATGATGCGATGTCCAGTACTCCCGCTCCTGATCGACTCTGGCGTCGGGCTTGAAGCGCCTCATGTAGGTGGGGTCCGAATGACAGCTGCCGCAGAATCCCGGGATGGCGCCCCTCTCGGGTGTTCCAATGTAGGGGTTCTCGGCAAAGTCCTCGTCCATCGCCGCCATCATGTCGTCGGCGAGCGCAGGGTCGGGATTGCCGCCATGGCAGTCGTGACAGGAGAGGCCGGCAGCCGCGTGAGCGCCGCCTTCGACCCCGGCCATCGCCTCGATGCTCTCCGCATCGAAGAGATCGGGGTCGGCATGACAGGTCTCGCACGAGGTCGGAGTCTGAGCGAACGCGGATGTTGCAGAGATCGCCAGGACGGCGAGGCCAATGATCAGAAGAACCGATCGCTTCATGACTCCCTCCCTTCACTCTGGCCTTCACCTTGGCCCTCGGCAGGACCCGCATCGTGTCGTGTCGCCAGGCTGAGCAAGAACATCAGCAGGACCGTGCCGATGACGATGAAGAAAGGCGTCAGCGATCGATAACCCCAGGCTGTCATGCCCACGATGTAGACGAGGGCGAGGATTCCAATGAAGGTGAAGAGTGGGCTCTCTCCGGTCCGGTTGACCTTCCTGTCCAGGAAGGGAACCAGCACCAGGAGCAATCCCCCGAGGCTGAACAGCAGAATGGGGATCGCCTCGTATTCGACGTGGAAGATCTCCCCTCCGGGAACCAGCTTGAGGGTCTCGAACATGAACATGAAATACCACTCGGGCCGAATGTCCTTGTAGGCCGGCGCGAAGGGATCGGCCTTCTCGCCGAGCTCCCATGGGAACAGAGCGGCGATCGCGGCGAGGACGCCGAGCGCCAGAATCCAGCCCCACAGATCGCGCGTCGCGAAATCCGGGAAGAACTTCATGGGGCGCTTGCCGGCGGCCTCGTCCTTCTGCTTCGGGGGCACGCTCATCCCCTGGATCTGGACGAGAAGCAGATGAATGCCGAGCAGCACTGCGGTGATGGCCGGCAGAATCGCCACGTGCCAGCCGAAGAACCGGGACAGGGTTCCACCGGTGACCCGGTCGCCACCACGCAGGAACCGCAGCGTCCATTCACCGACGATCGGTATCGCGCCGGCGATGTCGGTGCCCACCTTGGTGGCGAAGAACGCCAGTTGGTTCCATGGCAGCAGGTAGCCCGAGAAGCCGAAGGCCATGGCGATGAACAACAGGATGCAGCCCGTCACCCAGGTGATCTCCCGGGGCTTGCGATAGGACTTGGTGAAGTAGACGGTGGCCAGATGAACGAAGGCGAAGAAGACCATCAGGTTGGCCGACCAGGAGTGGATCGAGCGGATCAACCACCCGAACGGCACCACGGTCATGATGAACTCGACCGACTCGAAAGCGCCATCCGCCGATGGTCGGTAGTAGAGCATCAGCAGGATGCCGGTGACCACCTGGATGACGAAGAAGAACATCGTCATGCCGCCCAGGTAGTAGAACACCGAGAAGCGATGTGTCGGAACGGTCTTGTGGGTGGCGAAGTCCTGGGCCTCGGCGACCGGCAGTCGGTCGTCGAACCAGGCACGGACGTTGCGGGCTAGGGTCTTCATGGCTCAGGCTCGCGAGACGACGATCGTTTTCGGTTGACCCGAGCCCTTGGCGACCAGGTCGACCTTGAAGGGCTCCAACGGCTTGGGTGGTGGACCGGCGACGACCTGACCCTGCAGGTTGTAGTCGCCGTTGTGGCAATTGCACCAGATGCGCTGCTTGTCTTTGTGGAACTCGACAATGCAGTCGAGGTGCGTGCAGGTTCCGGCGAAGGCGCGAAACTCCGTGTCGGAGAGGCGCACCAGGATGACCGGATCGGCGCCGAACCGAACGATCTTGAAACCCTTCTCCAGGAGCTCCGGGTCGTTGGTGGGGCCGGCCTCGACCTGGTTGGTGCTCGCCTCCGGAACCTCGGGTGGACTCACGAAACGGAGAACAGGATAGAAGACTGCGACGGCGAGTGCTCCTGCCGCCGTGCCGAGGAACCAATTCAGGAACCCTCGGCGCGATTTGCCGGTGGGAGTTATCTCGGTCATGGATCCCTCTCGAGTAGGCTCCGTGAGGCGCCTCAGCGAGGCGGCGCACCACGGAAGAATATGATTCTAGGCAGCTAGTGTATCCGACTCGCGCTGCGCCGCGTCAACGAAGGTCGCCCTCGAAATGGAGCCGGTTTGGGAGTAAGGTAGGGGGTGAACTGGAGGAGCCCTGGAATGTCGAAATCACTCACCGCGCAGGACATCATGAACCCGGAAGTCATCACGGTTTCCGACGAGATGCCGGTCCATGATCTGGCCGCCTTCCTGACCGATCAGGAGATCTCGGGCGCACCCGTGGAGGACGAGAACGGTTCCCTGATCGGTGTGGTTTCGGTCACCGACATCGTTCGCGCAGCGTCTTCTGGCGGTGATCGCCTGATGAACGGCCATGACCGAGAGGCGCATTTCTACACTCGTGGCTGGGAAGGCAAGTTGAGCGCCGACGAGTTGGAGACGCTTCATCTGGAGGACGATCAGATGAAGGTCCGCGAGATCATGACGCCTTCGGTTTTCGCCGTGGAAGCCGAAGCGCCCATCAACACTGTCGCCCAGAGCATGATGGACTCTCACCTCCACCGTCTGCTGGTGGTTCGCGACGGTAGAGTCGTGGGAATCGTCAGCACCTCGGACATGCTCTCACTGCTGGCAGACTTGGAGTAATCAGGTACTGGAGGCAGCGCCATGGAGTCTGAAAGTGTCGCCTTTTCCATCGTCACAGATCTGAGCTACGAGACGGCCGTCGAACGCTGTCGAGAGGCCCTGGCCGCCGAGGGCTTTGGAGTGCTCACCGAGATCGACGTCCAGGCGACGTTCAAGAAGAAGCTGAATGTCGATCGACCGCCCTACATGATCCTCGGCGCCTGCCATCCGCCGTCGGCGTACAAGGCCTGTCTCTTATACACATCTCCGAGCCCACGAGACCAACGACCTAATCTCGTATGCCGT
>JARFQS010000290.1 GCA_029287645.1 Thermoanaerobaculia bacterium
CCCGAGGCCGCCTGGGTCTCGCGCTCGGACCTGACGGCCCTCCCGGTGACCGGCCTGGTGGGCAACGTCCTGCAGTCGCTGGAGGACTAGACGTCGTGGCCGGCCGAGAGCAGAAACCACCCCACCAATTTGTCGTCACTCTCCCGGCGCCGCCGAGAACCCATCGCGGTGAGCAGCCTGAGCAACCGGGTGGAGGACGCCTTCTTGACGTCGAGAATCCCCTCTGCCACGCTGCGTGGGATGGCGAGAACCACGGCGCCAGAGGTGTGTGCGTGTGCGCTGGCAGAGCGTGGGAGATGGTCCATGACCGCCATCTCTCCGAAGTACTCGCCGCGGCTCAGAAACGCCAACCCCTCGTCTCCCCCGCCAGGGATGAATTTGCTGATCAGCACCGAGCCGTCGAGAACGACATACATGGCTTCGCCAGGCTCGCCCTCACGGAAGATCGGGTCGTGGGGATCGTAGCTCTCTTCGAGTGACAGGGAGGCCAAGAAGTTGATCTCCATGGGAGTCAGTCTCTGTTCGTCGAAGAGATCCCGCTTGGCAGCCATGTCGATCCGGAAGCCACTCCTTCGAGGAGGCTCTTCGCTCGCCGGCTCCTCCACATTCTTACGACGGTCATCCGAGGTAAAGAACTCGGCCAACTTTTCGTTGGAAGCGCGCAGCTTCAGGGAAAGCCCCTTCCAGAGCGTCCACAACAGGGCCATTTCGAAAGAGGGCTGCGACTCGGCAACCCTTCGCAGCTGAGCCAGATCGAGAGTCACGAGCTCGACGCGAGTCTCGGCGACGGCGTCCAGGGTGCGCTCTGCCGGCTCCAACAGAGATCGCTCGCCAAAGAGATCACCCCGGTCCAGGGTGCCCAGGACGTAGGGTCCGAGCTGAGTGTCCCGTTGCAGGCGAACCGCGCCCTTGATGACGATGTAGAGCGCCTCGGCGAAGCTACCCTGACGGAAGATCATCTCGTTGGGCTGATGTCGCTGAACAGTGCCGCAGGACGCCAGTTGTGCCAGAAGAGCGTCGTCGAACGGCGCAAGAATCTCGCAGTGTCGGAGTTTCTTAGCAGTGCTCAAGATGAGCTGTATCTTACCCCGCGCAATATTCGAACCCTACGGTATTTCGACCCCGAACAGGACAGGATCGAAGTGAATCGGGAGAGTCTTCGAGCAGAGCCCTCGGGGCCCTAGAGCAGCTGTAGTTGGGGCGGGCGAAGCGTCTCGTCGACCAACTGCTCCGCCGAGTCCAGCCAATCTTCACGCCGGCGGGTGTCGAGGCCGTGAACCTTCAGACCCCGGCGCTCGAGCTCCAACCCCAGGCGTTCGTCTACGGCCATCTGGAAGGTGGGGTCAGTGGCTCGTAGACCGTCTGCACTGGGAGCTTCCACGATCGGGACGTGGAGAAGCAGATCGTACGAGTCCATCCAGTTGTCTACCAGACCCTCCAGGGTGGGTTGGGGCCCTGCTGCAAGAAGCAGGTAGACGTAGTTGTCCAACACACTGCGGTCACAGAGCACAGCGTCGTACTGGGACTGGGCGGCCAACTCCTCGGCAATCTGCGTGTGGAGAATCCAGGACTGAGCCGCAAGGTTCGTGTCCTGATTGATGGGAAGTGGGCATCGACGAGCCACCTCCCGGACCATTTCGAGGTGAATGTCCCGCGCCTTGAGGCGGGCCGCGAGACCGTAGCAAAGGGTGGTCTTGCCGACCCCATGGCTGCCAATGAAGGCCAGTTTGAAACTGCGCTCTCGAGACATCGACGTCTGCATTCTAGCTCGCGTGGTCAGAGTCGGTCGGCGATCACTTTCCCTCATCTGGGAGCCGGAGGGTGGTATTGCCATCGGGGTCGTAGAAGCTGAGGCTTCCTGATTCGTCGTAGTAGAGGACCGCGGCACCCTTGGAGTCGGGACCGTGGAGGGCGAAACCGCCTCCACCGTGAGCAAATTGCGCGACTCCGACTCGAATGACGTCTTCCTGGTCGCGGATGAAGAGTGCGGTCCCCCCAGCGTCATGATTGAGCGACAAGCGGTCTTGACCAGACTCGTCCAGCAGAGAGAAGACAGGGGCGCCATCACGAAGGGAGAGCTCCCCCCGAACCCGCCCCGCCTCGTCCACCAGTTCGAATCGGGCCGCACGCAGAGTCTCGTGCTTGGTTTCGGTCGAGGGTGCCGCACCGAGCAGAGCGAGACTCGTCGTGACGAGCAAGGCGCCGAGAAGAAGGCGGGTCCGTGTCTCCAGGGTTTCGATTCGACATTCGAGATCGTTGCGCATCATTCCTCCCACCGAGAGTCCAGCGAAGGACGAGTCTCAAAGAGACCGCAACAGGGTCTCTACGGAATCCAGGGCGAAAGCGAGCTGTAGATCGGTGACCACGAGAGGAGGACAGATCTGGACAACCTTGCCTGTGGGGCCACCGGCCAGGGCGAGAAGCCCATGCGTCAGCATTCCCTCGACGAGAGCCTGGGCTGTACCCCGAGAATCCAACTCGATACCCCAGGCGAGTCCCAAACCACGAACATCGATCACAGGCTCGAACGCCCCAGACCAACGCTCCGTCCTTGAGGTGATCAGTTGGCCCAACTCCGCGGCCCTTTTCGGCAATCTGTCGCGTTTGAGAACCTCCAGTACCACGAGTGCGGTGGCACAGGAAAGGGGGTTGGCAACGAAAGTTGCGGTGTGCATGGCCTCGTGGCCTCTCCTCCACGATTCCATCAAGTCGCTACGCCCCAGTACCGCACCAATGGGCAATCCGCCGGCCAGGGCTTTGCCACAACAGAGCAGGTCGGGCTGTACGCCCGACAGCTCCGTAGCAAACCACGCCCCCGTGCGCCCGAAGCCGGTGAAGATCTCGTCGACGATGAGCACGACGTCGCGGCGCCTGCAGAGGCCGGAGATCTCTCGAAGCCAACCACCGGGCGCCGGGATGAGACCCTCGCGCCCCACCATGGGCTCGAGGAGTACGGCTCCGATATTGGGCTCACTTTGCAGCAGCTCGGCGATCGTCTCGATCGGACATCCGAACGACAGCCGCCGAACCCAGGGATGAAAGAGAGATTCGAAGGGCCTCCGGAACTCCTGGCGCGACGTGACCTGGAGAGAACCGAGGGTCAGCCCGTGGTAGGCCGGGTCGAAGGTCAGGACACCCGGCTTGCCCGTTGCGAGGAGTGAGGTCTTGAGAGCGATCTCCACCGCATCGGAGCCGGAGGCCGCGAAATACACCTTCGGCTCGTCGATCGGAGAGAGTCGGCACAGCTCGCGAGCCAGTTGCACGCGAAGCGGATGAGCGTGAACGTCGCCCAGACCATGTATGAGTCTCTGGGCCTGTCTCTGGATGGCGTCGACAACCTCGGGATGTCGATGGCCCACGGCAGCGACGCCGAAACCGGCTGTCAGGTCGAGGTAGAGGTTGCCATCGACATCGACCACGTTGGAACCACGGGCCTCTTGCCAGACCAGGGTGGCCGATCCTGAGCCCAGGGTGTTGATCCCCGGGGCCTCGTGGTTGGCCAGGTCGCGACAGAGTTGCCGAGCCCGGGGTCCCGGAGGAGGTGTGTCGACCTTGGGCAGTTGGTCTCCGAAAGCAAGTCGGGCCATGGGCGAGGCGGTGCCTGTCAGATCGTCCGTCTACCCGTCAGGGACCGTGCGAGTGTCACCTCGTCGGTGTACTCGATGTCTCCACCGACCGGCATGCCGAAGGCGAGCCGGGAGACCTCGATGCCACGGGCTTTGAGGAGTCGAGCCAGATAGAGAGCGGTGGCTTCTCCTTCGACGTCCGGATTGGTGGCGAGGATGACCTCCTCGATGCCTTCCAGACGCTCGAGAAGCCCCGAGATGCGGAGCTGCTCGGGACCGATCCCTCGTTGCGGAGAGAGAGCCCCCATGAGGACATGATAGCGGCCGTGGTACTCGCGGGTCCGCTCGATGGGTTGAATGTTGAAAGGCTCTTCGACAACGCAGATGCGCGTCGTGTCCCGTTGCTCATCCGTGCAGATGGAGCACGGGTCGATATCTGTGATTGCGTTGCAGCGGGAACAGTGAAAGAGCTTGTCTTTGACCTCGAGGATCGATTCCGCCAACACCCTGGCATCCTCGGTGGTGACCTTCAGAAGGTGATGCGCCAGTCGTGTAGCGGTCTTGGGCCCGATCCCGGGCAGACGAGAGAGCTCACCGACGAGCCGCGACAGAGGATCTGGCATCCGCCGAGCTCTCCTCCTAGAAGAGGCCGCCCATACCACCTGCCATGCCGCCGAGCTTCTGTTGCAGCTCTTCGTCGACCTTGCGGCCGGCCTCGTTGACGGCCGCCACCAGGAGGTCCTGGACCATTCCCGGATCCTCGGGGTCGAGGACCTCGGGATCGATCTGGGCGCCGACGAGTTGCTTGTGGCCGTTCATGGTGACGGTCACCATGCCGCCCCCGACGCTGGCCTCCACCGTCAATGCACCCTGTTCTTCCTGGAGCTTTTCCTGCATCTGCTGCGCCTGCTTCATGAGCTTTTGAATGTTCATGCGATCTTCCTCAGTTGGTCTCGCCTTCCTCGCTTGCCACGGTCTGAGCAGTGCCCCCGAAGATATCCAGGGCCGTCTGCACGGTGGGATGTGCGAGTGCGGGGTCGGGTTTCGTGTCGTTGGGTGTCACCGATACGGCCGCCACCTTGCTCTCTCGCAGTCGCCATTTCGAGGCCTCGCCCCAGACAGCCTTCGAGCATTCGTCGAGAATCGAGCAGTTGCTTTTGCGGCCCAGGGCGTTCGAGAGCCAGGTGTCGTTGGGTTGGCTGTAGATCACCAATTCTCCGTCCGAGTAGGCGAGGCGTTCCGCACCTTCGAGGTGCGCGGCCAAGGGCTGTTTTCTCTGGCTCACGAGATCGAGGAACTGGCGAATCTCGTTGCCGGAGGAGCTGCTCTCTTCTTGTAAGGCCTCGTCCGGCCCTGGCTCGGCCCGGGCTTCTGTAACCTCACTGCTGGCGGGTTTGGCTTGAGGTTTTCGAGTGGGCCTCGCCTCAGTATCGCTCGCCGAAGGCGCCGACTCGCCGGAGGGTGATCGTACCGGGGTTGGCTCCTCAAGATTCGACCCGGGAAGCTTCGGCAGGTTCCCGCCGCCGAGCAACGTCTCGATGCGAGTCAGTTTGGGCAACTCGGCGGCTCTCAGCCAGGCGATCTCGAGAGCCAGGATTCCAGCCTCACTGCGCCGGACAGCACCTTCGCTATTGAGCAGGTGGTGAAGCAGTCGCAGGAGATTCTCGTAGCCGAACTCCTTGGCCAGCGCACCGAGTCGCTCCGTGTCGTCCTGAGGAAGATCTACCTCTTCCTCGGGCACCTCCAGGGCCAGGTGAAGGGCATCGCGACAGAAGACCAGGAACTCCCGATAGACGTGTCTCGGGTCCCATCCTTCCTGCTCGATCTCGCCAACCAGCGCCGAGACATCTAGGCTCTGGCCTCGCAGAATAGCTTCGAGCAGTCGATGACGAACCGCGGAGTCCACTCCTCCTAGAATGCGCGCCGCCTCTTCATCGGCGATCTTGCCGGAGCCGAAGGTCGCCATCTGATCGAGCAGCGCTACGGCGTCGCGGACGCTCCCCTCTCCAGCCCGGGCGAGCATTCGCAACGCGGCATCTCCAACTTCGATCCCTTCGTCGTTTGCCAACTTACGGAGGTGCTCCGCCAGGATCGCCGGTCGGACGCGCCGAAAATGGAACTCCTGACAGCGAGAGAGAATCGTCGCAGGGACCGTATCGATCTCGGTGGTGGCGAAGATGAA
>JARFQS010000042.1 GCA_029287645.1 Thermoanaerobaculia bacterium
GACCACGAGATCGGTCGGGTCATCCAGGCTGTCGAGGACATGGGCAAGCTGGACAACACCCTGGTCATCTACATCAACGGCGACAACGGCACCAGCGCAGAGGGCGGCCTGCTGGGCACCCCCAACGAGGTGGCCTACTTCAACGGGGTCACCAAGATGCCGGCGGAAACCCAGTTGAAATGGTACGACGTCTGGGGAACCGAGGAGACCTACAATCACATGTCGGCCCACTGGGCCTGGGCCTTCGACACGCCCTTCACCTGGTTCAAGCAGAACGCCTCCAGGCTCGGCGGCATTCGCCAGAACATGGCCATCTCCTGGCCGGCACGGATCAAGGACAAGGGCGCCCTGCGCGAACAGTTCATGCACCTGATCGACGTGACGCCGACCATCCTGGAAGTCGCGGGGATCCAGGCCCCCGAGTATGTCGATGGCATCAAGCGGGCGCCCATCGAGGGCACCAGCTTCGCCTACACCTTCGACAAGGAGAGCGCCAAGGCGCCATCCCGGCACAAGACCCAGTACTTCGAGATGATGGGCCAGTATGCGCTCTATCATGAAGGCTGGCTGCTCGCCACCAAGGTGAACCGCGCGCCCTGGGAGGCCTTCGGAGAGCCCAATCCCGAGCCGCTGAACAACCAAGTGCTCCAGCTCTACAATCTCAACGAGGACTTCACCCAGTCCAACGACATTGCCGACAAGCACCCGGACAAGGTCAAGGAGCTGAAGAAACTCTTTATCGAAGAGGCGAAGAAGTTCCAGGTCTTCCCCATGGATGCCTCGGTGGCCAACCGTCTGGGAAAGCCGCGCCCCAACATCACCGCCGGGCGCACCGAGTTCGTCTACACCCACCCGATGACCGGGCTGCCCCAGGGCGACTCGCCGGGACTGCTGAACAGCTCCTACACCATCACAGCGGACATCGAGGTGCCGGAAGGTGGCGCCGAGGGCATGATCCTCACCTCCGGCGGGCGTTTCGCCGGCTACGGCTTCTACCTGCTCGAGGGCAAGCCGGTGTTCCTCTGGAACCTGCTCAACCTGAAGCGCGTCAAGTGGGAAGGTTCGGAGGCGCTGGCGCCCGGTCGCCATACCGTCGAGTTCGACTTCAAGTACGACGGCCTTGGTGCCGGCACCCTCGCCTACAACAACATGAGCGGTCTGGGCCAGAGCGGCACCGGCACACTGAAGGTGGACGGCAAGGTGGTCGATACCAAGCAGATGAAGCGCACCCTGCCCATTATCCTGCAGTGGGACGAGGCCTTCGACGTGGGCTCGGACACCCTCACCGGCGTCAACGACGAAGACTACAAGCCGCCGTTCCCGCTGACCGCCGAGCTGCACAAGCTGACCATCAAAGTAGACCGGCCACAGCTGTCGGAAGAGGAGGTCAAGAAGCTCGAGAACAAGCAGGCGATCGCGGTCGACGGCAACCCGATTCACCACGTGCAGGGCGGGCCGCACTAGGCCCAGTTCGCAGACGCGGCGGCTGCGGCGCCTGTCTGCGAGGCTGCGACTACGCAGTCAAACGACCGGGGCCGCATCTCGGAAGAGTGATCTGAGCTTTGTCGCAACGGAAGGAGAGCCATGCGAATCGTCATCCGTTCAACTCTCATGCCCTCGTGGGCGGCCAGTCATGCGGTCAACGGTCTTCGGTCTCTCGGCGGGTCCAGCGGAACGGTTCGAGCAAGAGCCAGCACGATTCGCGCGATAGCCCTGGCTTCCGTGTTCGCCCTCGCGATTTCCGGATGCATCCACTCAGCCGGAGGAGTCGCATCCTCCAACATCCCCATTCAAGGGAGCTACACGGTGCTCAAGACAGTCAAGGGAACGGACTGCGCGTACCGCCTCCTGGGGATCCTTCCGTTCACGACCGGAAACAAGACGCGCGGCGCGCTGGCCGACGCCCAGAGCGGCGCCAAGGGGGCCACCGCTCTGATCAACATCACCGTGGAGACCTGGACCCATCACTGGATCCTGTTCACGCGCACCTGCACCGAAGTGCACGGGACCGCGGTCGTTGTCGAGTAGGGCTCCCCTTCGCGAGGGAACAACATCAGGTCGAAAGAAAGGGTGAACATATGGTTCGGGCAACCGTCGTCATAGCTGTGCTTGCCACGTTCACCACCGCTCTTCTTCCTGCCTCGGCCCGGACGGCCACCGGCTCGTTGCCAAAGCTCGCGGCCGGCCAGAGCCTCGGCATCGCGCTGGGCATCACCGCCGTGCCCAACCTGCGGGATGTGGGCGGCTACGAGACGCGGGACGGTGCGACCGTTGCGCGAGGAATCGCCTACCGCTCCGACACCTTCAACTCGATGAGCACCGAGGATGTCGAGAAGCTCGAGCGCCTCGCCCTGAAGAGCGACTACGACCTGCGCACCACCTCCGAGGTCAAGGCCAAGCCCGACCAGATTCCGCCGGGCGTGCAATACCACCTTCTGAACGTGCTGGCCGACGCGAAGTCGGCCGCGCCGGCGCAGCTCGAAGCCCTGCTGCACGAGCCGAAGAAGGCCAACGTCCAGCTCGGTGATGGCAAGATCGAGGCGCTCTTCATCGAGGGCTACCGCGAGTTCGTCTCGCTGTCGAGCGCCAGGAAGTCCTACCGCACGCTGTTCCTGTCGCTGGCGGACCAGCAGATGGCCCCGGGAGTGTTCCATTGCACCACTGGCAAGGACCGCACCGGATGGGCAGCCGCCGCGCTGCTCACGCTGCTCGGCGTGCCGAAGCAGACGGTCATGGCGGACTTCATGCGCTCGAACGAGTACACGCTACCTCAGTTCCAACGAGCGATCGACGGCTTCGTCGCTGGCGGCGGCGAGCGCGACATTCCCGTCGCCATCTTCGGGGTGAAGGAGGAGTACCTGGAGGCGTCCTTCGACGAGATGCAGAGGCGCTACGGGACGATCGAGAAGTACTTCTCCGAGGCACTGGGCATCGACGCCGCCGGCCAGAAGGCCTTGCGTGATCTCTTCTTGAGGAAATAGTGGCGGCGGTCGACGCTCGACCGGCCATGGCGAAAAACACGGAGCCTTCGAGCAGCTAGGAGATATGATATCCAGCGCTCTTCATGGAGGGAAAGCACTCATGAAATCATTTCGACGGATGGGTTTGGTGTTCTTCACCCTGGTGGTGACGCTGTGGCCGGCGAGTGCCGCCGTGGCGGACCTCGCCAAGTGGGATCAGGAGCGGGTCACCGCCCTTGGTGCGGAGCTGGCCAAGGCGTGTGACGAACTCTACGATACCTTTCTGAAGGAGCCAGAGAGCACGATCGGGTCGGGGCAGGCTACCGACTACTACCGACTCCGGCAGGTTGTTCGCCGCGTCAAGGACGAAGCGAAGCACCTCTCATCCGCGCTCGGCAACGGAGAAGGCTACGAGCAGACCCTTCCGATCTACGAGAGCCTGATGGAGATGGTTCGAGATGCCCGCGAGATCTCGCAGAGGACCTTCACTTCAAACTTCGTGGTGGACAAGGCCGCAGCTGCTGGCGACGTCCTGAGGCGCATCGCTCCCTACTACGATCCGAAAGCCCTCGAGGGGGGCTGAGATTCCTTCATAGCAGGGCATGATCGAGGCCGGCGGTGTTGGCCCGCATCGCGCCGAGGCAATATCCGCGCTCCAATTGGGCGCCAGGAATTCCCTCAGAGGAGGGGGAGCCATGCGCAGATCCAGCTTGATGGTCACGCTGGCGGTGGTGTGCCTACTGGTCATGGCGGTCTTCACGGCGTGGGCAATGGAGGGCGAGGAAGGTTCCTGCGCCGCTGCCTGCCGCGAGGCGAAGGACCGGTGCGTCACGTCCTGTGGAGCTAACAGCGACCCGATCGAGTGCGAGGACCAGTGCGAGAGACAGGCCCAAGAATGCCTCGAGCAATGTGGGGAGCGCTGAGCCTCGGCATTCCGAAGACTCAATCCGACGCGCACCGCGGCTCCTCGGGCGCGAGGGATCAATGATGGTTCGGCAACAGGCTCTGGTGACATTGACGTGCGCGCTGCTTTTGCTCCTATGCGGTGCGGGATGCGGGCTCATCGGGCCGCCCTCGATCCGGGGTGGCCGCCCCGCCTACAACGACGCGCTCGTCGCCACCAACAGCCAGCAGGTGCTGGCCATGATCGTCCGGATGCGCTATGGCGAGCCGTCGGGCCTGTTGGCGGTCTCCAGCATCACGGCCAACATCCGGATCCAAGTCAACGCTGGTGCCGAGTTCGGCATCGGGACGGAATCCAGCTACCAGGGCAACCTGGTTCCTCTAGCCGCCGGCTTCGCCTACGAGGAAAATCCGACCATCTCGTACGTGCCGGTCCACGGCGAGAGGTACATGCGGCAACTTCTCGCGCCGATTCCGCTGGACTTGACAATGCTTCTGCTGGGCTCGCTGTGCGACTCACCGCAGGCGATTGCTCTACTGGTGCGAAGCATCAACGGGATGCGGAATCCCGATTTTCTGTGGACCGACTCCGCGGAGGCGGACCCTCGCTTCGCGCGCTTGGTGGAGCTGCTGGCCCAGCTGGCCCGTCAGGGTCGCCTCACCTGGGGGCAGGAGTCGGGCTCGGATTCTTCCTTCGTGCTGGCGCTCACCGGCGCAGCGGGTGGCCTCGACCCGCAGCTCGCGCAGCTCTTCAACCTTCTCGGCTTCGCCGCGCCAGAGGATCTCGATGGCGTCATCACCCTTCCGGTACAACTCGGGATCGGAAGCTCCGCTGAACCGACGATCCGCCTCGAGACGCGATCGCTCTTCGACCTCTTCCAGATCGCCGCGGCATCCGTCGAAGTGCCGAAGGAACATCTCGAATCCGGGGCGGCCCACCGACTCCCCCCGTCGGGACCCTTGGGTCGGAGCATCCAGATCCGCCGCAGCAAGGATCGCCCCGATGGGGCGGTTGCGGAGGTCCGCCATCACGGATGGTGGTATTCCATCGATGGCACCGACACGGCCAGCAAGCTGACCTTCTGGATCCTGGAATCGCTCATCTCGGTCCGAATTGCGGACACGGTGGAGCACGGGAAGGCCAGGCCGGTACTGACCGTACCGGTCTCCCGCTAGCGCTCTGGCGTTGTCGCGGTCCGCTGCGTCGCCTTGGGGCGGCTCGCGAGCTTGGAGACGCGCCTCCCAGGCAATTGCCTGCCAGCTGAATCCCTGCCCGCGCTGGCTCTCCAAATGGCGTGGACTTCCGCGAAGACTGTCGTGGAGGCGGCGCAGTCCTCGCTGCGAGTTCGGTTCGCCCAGAGGCACTGCCCGCTTTGATCCGGGGTGGTAGCAGGCATCGCCGTGCCCGTTCCCAGGTCAGGCGTGGGTTCCCGCAACCGCACACTCGTGATAGGCTTGTCGCGAGCGCCTCGTGAGAGGCTAGCCGCTGGTCGGCGCCGGCTTGCTTGTGGTACTCGATGATCAAGAACTTCAGCGATCACGCCGCCAACGAGCGGACCTACCTTGCCTACCTTCGTACTGGCCTGGCCCTGATGGGCTTCGGCTTCGTGATCGAGCGTTTCGATCTGTTTGTCCGAGAGCGGTCTCCCGGTGAATCGGTTGACGGTCTTGTTTGGCTCGTATCCTCAGAAGCGGCCGGCTTTCTCCTACTCTTCATCGGCGTCTTCCTCCTCGCGTTGTCCACTCGCCGCTATCTGCGCTTCAGGAGGCAGATCTCGTCCGAGGAAGTTCTCGAGGTGGGATCATTGCGAGGCACCTGGATCCTCCTCGGCGTCGTCGGCGCCACCGGCGTCTTCCTCTGCCTCTATCTCGCGCGGCTAGTTCTCGAATAGACCTGCGACGTTTAGGAAGACCATCGTCTCGCCAAGGCAGGCGCGGACGGCGTCCTCAACATCGCGACGCGATACCGGGCGGGTCCTACGCGGCGTTGTCCGTCCTCAAAACTCATCCGCAGGCCCGTCGACGCCATGGCTAAAGCATCATCGACGACGACAGCCGGATCCTGAGCCCGTACGGGAGCATCCCCAGCTACGTGGACCTGATGCAGCGGACCTTCAACCAGGTGGGGGAGAAGGCCGTGCTTCTGAGCCTCTCCTACGACTTCTCCCACCTCGGGATCAGCGGGCTTTCGACCATCCTCAACTACGTAGAGGGCTGGGACGGGCGCGTGCTGGGCATTCGCCAGGACGCGCGCGAGCTCGACCTCACCATCGACTACAAGATTCCGAAGGAGTTCGGCCTCTACGAAAACCTCTGGCTGCGACTCCGCCCTCCTGGCTCGACGAGCAGGGAGCTGCCCAGGACGGCGCCGACCTCCGCGTCATCCTCCGCTACGACTTCCCAGTAATCTGAGGGTCTTGACCTCGAGCAGAGCACAAGGCGATTCTTGATGTCCCACTTCGAGCGATCGGGGAGGAGAGGGAGCGAGTCCACGGCGCGCCCTGCACGACTCGATTGCGGCCTCGAGGTCCGCAGCCTGGCAGGCGTGTTCTAGTTGACATAATGGATCGGACGTGAGTTGTAGGTGTAGGCCCGAAGTGCAAATGTCCGGTTTCTCCCAGATAGGAATGTCCGGTTTCGGGCATCGTGTCGGCCCTTGAGGTCGACATGACGTGTGGGGGGACCGTGACG
>JARFQS010000433.1 GCA_029287645.1 Thermoanaerobaculia bacterium
CTCCTGTAGTCACCAGATTCGCCAACCATCCGTTGACTGCTCCGCCCATCAGACGTCGGTCATTCACCGCCAGGAAGAGGAACACCGCGACCAGAGGTAGCAGAAGACCATTCAGGGCCTGAGCGAGGATGATGGCGGGAACGGGTCTGATTCCACTGAGGCCGAAACCCAGCCCTATCCCGAGCACGCCGAGCCAAACGGCTCGATATCTCCACGAGGTAGAGCTCCACCTCTCTTCCTCACCCTCTTTCTCCAGCAGGCTACGGGCGGTTACTGCTGCCGCGAGCGGCGCCGTAATCGCAGAGGACAGACCCGCTCCGAGAAGACCGATCGCGAAGAGGCTCGAAGCCCAGCCTCCCAACCTCTCCGCCAAGACCCTGGACAGGGCCACGAATGAGAACTGGCCCTCGACGGCCGTGCCCGTCACCAGCACTGCCATCGAGATCAGACCACCCAGTCCGACGGCGACGATCAGACCGATGCGCAGGTCGCGTAGACCCTGTCCTCGTGCAAGTCCAGAACCGAGAAAGACGTTGTAGGGCACGACCGTGGTACCGACAAGACCGAGCACCAGAATGCCGGAGCCGGCTGGCATCGACGGCACAAGGCTGGCGCGGACCAGCTCCCCAAGGGGAGGTTTTTGAAGAAAGGCCGTACACAGGAAGGCAACACCCATCACCGCGACCACCACGCTCAGGCTGCGCGCCACGGTCTGTGGAGGATTGCGCCACAACAGCACTCCGGCGATCACTCCACTCAACGCGGTCAGAACGGGCGCCGGCCACCCGGTCGCCATCACTGCGCCCGACACACCACCCAGAATGTTGCCGGCCTCATAGGCCGCGCACCCAATGATCACAGCTCCCAAGACCAGCAGTAGCACGGCACCCTTCTGCGGCCCCTGCTGATACTGCTCACGCAAAGCCTGACCCAGGTTGCGCCCGGACACGACGGTGAGCCTGGCACTCGCTTCCTGCAGCACCAGGCAGGCACCCGTCGAGAACACCAGGGCCCAGAGCAGCGCCAGGCCGAACGAGGCTCCTGCCGAGGCTGCGGTCGTCACTGTACCGGGCCCGATGAACGCAGCCGCGATCACCGACCACAAGAGAATGGACCCCAGACGCCTCATCCGTGCTCCCCCGACTCATCGCTACCCCAACCTCCACCCCCGGGAGTTTCGAGTACGAGCCGATCGCCCGGTTCGACCTCCAGGCCATCGATCCCTGACAACTCCACCACCTCGCCGCCAGCTCGCACGACAGCCTGCCTACCCAGCGCCCCCTCCTTTCCGCCAGCGGCACCATAGGGTGCCTCCACTCTGTGCTGGCTCAAGATGGACAGAGACATTGCTTGCTGGAACAGGAATCGACGGATCACCCCGTCGCCGCCGCCGTGCCGACCGGCCCCTCCCGAGCCGCGCCGCAAAGCAAACTCCTCCAGCCGCACCGGATAGCGATGTTCCAGAACCTCGGGATCAGTGATCGCGGTGTTGGTCATGTGGCTGTGCACGGCACTCTCTCCGTCGAAATTCGGCCCCGCGCCGCAACCCCCGCAGACTGTCTCGTAGTAGCCGAAGTCTTGATTGCCGAAGAGAACGTTGTTCATGGTTCCCTGACTGCAAGCCGCCAGGCCGAGGGCCTTCAGCAGGGTGTCGACCAGTCGCTGGCTCGTCTCCACATTCCCACCCACCACAGCCGGAGCCTCTCTCGGGTCGAGAGGAAACGGGGGATTCAAGATCCCTTCGGGGATCTTGAGGCTGACGGTCCGCAGGAGGCCTTCATTCAGGGGCAGCGGGCGATCGAGGAGTAGGCGAAAGGCGTAGAGGACCGCACTTCGGACCACCGCAGGGGTCGCATTCAGGTTGCCAGGGTGAACTGGTGCGGAGCCGGAGAAGTCGAGCAACCCCTGCCCATCCGAGAGATCCAAGGACACCACCAACGCTGAGCCGTCGTCGAGAAACTCGGTCGCTTGGAACCGGCCGTCTCCCAGACTGCGCAGGGCCTCGCGAACCCGAGCTTCCGACTGCGCTTTCAACGAGTCCATATAGTAGAGGACGGTCGTTTCTCCATGCTGTTCGGCCAGCGCCTGCAGAGCTACGATGCCGCGACGATTCGCCGCGATTGCCGCCGCCAGATCGGCCAGGTTCTCCTCCACCGCCCTCGAGGGAAAAGGCCCTGCTGTCAGACGTCGGCGGATCTCGGACCACAGCGGCTCGCCTTCCCGGATCAGGTACTGCGGTTCGAGGACGATGCCCTCCTCCATCAGACTGCGGGCCTCAGGAGGCATCGAGCCAGGTCGACTGCCGCCGATCTCCGCGTGGTGAGCCCGACTCGCAACGTAGCCGAGCAGCGGCCCCCCGGACTCACCTGCCGAATCCGAGCTGAAGACTGGAGAGATAACCGTGATGTCGGGCAGGTGTGAGCCACCGAACCCGGGGTGGTTGGTGACCGCTACGTCCCCAGGACCGAGCGGCAAGACGTCTTTGACGGTCCGGACACACAGACCCAGCGCGCCAAGGTGAACGGGAATGTGAGGGGCGTTGACGACCAGCTCTCCCTCCGGATCCAGGAGCGCACAGGAAAAGTCGAGGCGCTCCTTGACGTTGACGGAAAGGGCCGTCCGGCGAAGTGCTTCTCCCATTTGCCAGGCGATGGCCGAGAAGCGGTGGACGAAGAGCTCCAGCTCGACGGCCTCGGCCCGTGCGCGGTCCGGTCGATCGCTCATGACCGTTCCTCTCCGCTGCTGTGCCGAGTCAGCACCAGGCATCCCTGGGCATCGACGACCCCGAGCCAGCCTGCATCGACTACCGTAGAGCAATGCTGCTCGAACACGAGGGCAGGACCCCGAAGCTCGAAGCCAGACTCCAAAGTGGCTCGGTCATAGGCGGACACGGGCTGCCAGGAGCCACCCATGAAGGCTTCCTGTCGACCGACAGCCCTCTTCTCTTTCGGATCCTCTGTACACTCGAGGCCGCGCTGCACACCCATCGAGGTCTCGACCGAGGAAGCGACGACTCTGACCGACTCCACTTCTATGTCTCGCTCCTCTGGCCGATAGCCGTAGTGGTCGGCGTAACTCTGTAAGAAGGAGTCTCGCAGAGAGCCGACCGATCTCACTTCCACCGCCAAGGTCGACTCCTGACCGCTGAATCGTAAGTAGACCAACCGCCTCCGAACCTCCACGCTCTCCCTCTCGACACCCTCACCCACCACCGCATCCACCGCCTCTCGGCCGAGCGCTTCGAGGAGCGCTTCGAGGGAGCCCACAGCCTCCTCGAGCGGCGCGAGAAGCTGACGCTCCGCAAAGCGCTCGACACGCGCATGGCCCAGACCGACGGCGCTCAACAAGCCGGCGTCCGAAGGCACCAGGACGACGCGCACGCCCAAGATCTCCGCCAGCGCGCAGGCATGCTGACCTCCAGCGCCTCCGAACGCCACTAGGACAAAATCACTCGGCCTGTAACCCCGCCGAATCGAGATTCGGCGCACGGCCTCCGCCATTCGCTCATTCGCGATGTCGAGCAGCCCTTCGAGCATCTCCACCAGCGATATCTGCCCCTGGCCCGAGCGGCCCACCTCACTCTGCAATTGAGCTGCTGCCTCTCTGGCCGCCTCCGAGTCGATCGGTATCTCGAAGGCAGAGGGCTGCAGGCGTCCGAGCAGCAGGTTGACATCGGTCAACGTCAGCGGACCTCCGGCTCCGTAGCATGCCGGGCCCGGGGAGGCGCCGGCGCTCTCCGGACCGACCTTGAGTTGATGGCCATCGAACTGGCAGATCGAGCCTCCGCCCGCAGCCACCGTCTCGATCGCCAGTGTCGGCGCCATGAGATGAGCATCCCCGACCCGCGTTTCGAAAAGATAGTCGTAGTCTCCGTCGAAGCGAGACACATCCGTCGAGGTTCCCCCCATGTCGAAGGCCAGGCTGCGCGGGAAGCCCGACCATGCGGCCGCCTGAGCCGCACCGACGACACCACCTGCTGGCCCAGACAGCAGACTGTCCTTGGGTTGGAACTCCGCGGATCGCACGAGCCCTCCGGCACTGGTCAAGACGTGCAGTCTGCCATCGCAAAGGGCCTTCTGGACCCTGTCCAGATACGTTTCGATCACATCCGCCAGATAGGCATTCACCACCGTAGTCTGCGCCCTGGGCACGATCTTGATTCGCGGTGCCAACTCCGCAGAGCAAGAGACATGTGAAAAACCCAGCGATCTCAACTCGTCTGCCAGCAACAGCTCGTGTCGCGCTGTCAGATAGCTGTGCAGGAAGGCGATCGCAGCGGTGTCTATGCCCCTGTCCAGCATCTCGCGAGCCCGCACTCGGGTCGACTCCAGGTCGAGCGGCACGATGACCTCACCCTCGGAGTCCAGGCGCTCATCCACCTCGACCACGGTCTCGTAGAGCGGCTCGGGCTTGAGCACCTGGAGAGCAAACAGGTCTGGTCGCTGTTGGTTGCCGATGGCCAGCAGGTCTGCGAAACCGCGGGTCACGAACAACACCGTCCGAGCGCCACGTCGCTGCAGTAGGGCGTTGGTACCGCGCGTTGTCGCGAGACGCATGCTCATTCGGGGCAGAGTCGCCCCCAAGGGCGTTCCCGTCACCAGATGGGCCGCCAGAACGGGCGCCTCCTCATCGATGACGACTTCGCACGGTGTTCCGACATCGACTCCACCCACTTCGCGATCTAGCTCGATCTCGGATGTCGCTGGGCGGTGGCGCGTAATCGTCGCCAGATCGCCGTCGCTACCGAGGAGCCGAACGGTCGCTCCCTCGAGAAAGCCATCCGGCAGATCCCAGCCGAGGTCGAGGACCCACCTTGTCGGGCTCGCAGCATCGGTCACCACGCCACGCAGACAGCTCGTGCTCAGCAGCTTGGCGCGGTGGACTTCACCCGCCGGGTCCTCCGCGATGCAGTCGGTAAAGGTGCCGCCGGTGTCCACCCAGAGGTGCCACACGGGGGTCGAAGGTGCCTTCGCGCTCACGCGGTTGGTTTCCACCCCTCCCCTACTCGCCGATCACTTTGACCAGCACTCGCTTCGTACGCCGGCCGTCGAATTCGCCGTAGAAGATCTGCTCCCATGGACCCAGATCCAGACGACCGGCGGTCACCGCGACAACGACTTCTCGCCCCATGATCTGCCGCTTGTGGTGAGCATCCGCGTTGTCCTCTCC
>JARFQS010000483.1 GCA_029287645.1 Thermoanaerobaculia bacterium
AGGGAGAGCGCCGCAATGCGCGCCGAGCTGTCCTCGATCGTGACGTTATAGCCGCGGCTCTGACGGTCGAACCAGGACAGTGAGGGCTCTGCCGACGTCACCCTGAAGTAGTTTTCGTCGAGGCAGGAGACGGTGCCGTCGTCGATGACTTTGCCTTCGTCATCGCACCAGCAAAGGTAGGTCACTCTTCCGACTTTCAGCTTGTGCAGGTTCTTCACCGTCAGCCGGGACAGGAAGGCGGCCGCATCCGGGCCGTGGACCTCGTATTTGAATAGAGGTGAGACGTCGATCAGACCGGCGGAGTGCCGCAGAGCGTAGTACTCGGAGTCGTGGGAAGTCTCGTAGGACGAGACCGTGTAGTACCCCGCCCACTCCTTCCAGTTCAGGCTATAGCAGAGCTCTGAGGTACGCGAGTGAAACGGCGTCGGTATCGGCATCCGCAACTCCTCCTACGAAACCAGCGGCTGGACCGTCGAGCAAGGATTGTCGATCCCGCCTGTGAGCCGCCACACCTGACGGGGTAGGGACAGGATATCCCCCCGGGTGGGGGCGAGGGAACACCCGATCCCTCGCCCCCGCCCGGGAGTTGAGCCGTCCGTCGTACCTCCGGCCGATCCTTGGGCAGTGGGGGGGATCAGCCGGCGTACCTAGGCTGCTCTTTGGGGCAGTGAGGCACAGGGGCTTCAGGGCGCAGGGGCTTAGGGGAAACAGCTGAGCGGGGAACCTACAGCGGCGTTAAGGGTTCGGCGTGGGGCCAGTAGGGGCGTAAGGGCCATCGCAGAGAACCGAAGATCCGGAGCGATGACGTGACAAGGTGGCGGCCTGCCCTGAATGTAGGGGAGGGGCTTGACCCCTCCCATGGGAGCCCGCAAGGGGCTCCCCTACATTGCCGGCGCCATTCCCCAGGCGAACCACCCGAACGAACCTCAGGGACCGCTATGACAATGGGGAACAGGGTAGCGGGGGCTTCAGAGCACATCGGTTCAGGGTGCGGCGTGGGGCCAGTAGGGGCGTAAGGGCCATCGCAGAGAACCGAAGATCCGGAGCGATGACGTGACAAGGTGGCGGCCTGCCCTGAATGTAGGGGAGGGGCTTGACCCCTCCCACGGGAGCCCGCAAGGGGCTCCCCTACATTGGCGACGCCGTCCACCAGGCGAGCCACTCGGACGGGCCTCCACATGAGTCGCGCTGCCCGAGGATGAGCCATCGGCCGGCAGGGGCGCCGGCCGCTTCAACCGTCGGACTGGATGCGCTGTGCTTCCGCGAGGGCCTGGTTGGCCTCGCGGGGTCGGCCGGTGCGGTTCAGGATGTCGGCCAGGAGGAAGTACCCGAGAGGGCCGGAGCGGTGCTCGGGGTCGGCTTCCAGACCTTGCCGGGTTAGCTCTTCTGCACGGGACAGGTCTCCGCCCTGGTCCATCAGCAGTTTCGCCAGGTAGAAGTGGCCGCGGGCGAAGTCGGGATTCGAGTCGATCGTGGCCTCCCACATCGCCTGTTGACGGGCGGTATCGCCCATTGCTCCGTAGAGGCGGCCTAGATTGAATTGCGCCTGGAAGTGGTCCGGGGCCTGCTCGATGACTTCCTCGTAGAGCTGCACAGCCCGTCGCAGGTCGCCCTCCTCCTCCAGGAGCACGGCCAGATTGAATTTGGCGGGCACCAGGTCGGGCTTGGCAACGATGGCTTCCTCGAAGGCGGCTATCGCGTCGGAGTTTCTGCCTTCGAGAGACAGGAGCTCTCCGAGTTGGTTCAGGAGAATGGCCGCAGGTTCCTCTGTATCGGTAGCCTCTTGGAGGATCTCGATGGCCTCCGCACGCCGTTCGAGCTCGACCAGAACGTCGACGGAGCCGAGAGTCGCCATGGTGTCGCCGGGCTCCAACGCGAGGATCTGCTGGAATCCGAGTAGGGCTTCTTCGTCCATGTCCAGCTGTCGATAGGCGTGAGCGAGACCGCGGATCGAGGTGAGGTGGTCGTCTCGGACTTCGAGAGCCCCCTTGAAATGCTCGACGGCCTCTTCGTAGCTCTCCTCCTGCACCGCGATGGAGCCGAGCATCTGATGGGCATCGACGACAGAGGTGTCTGTGGCGAGAACGTCCTGCAACTTCAGCTTGGCCTCCTCCGTCCTCTCCTTGGCAAGATCGCTCTGGGCGGACATGACGAGTTGATGCAAACCGATGCGCTCTTTCGGATCGGCCCGGTCCCAGGCGTTCTCCTCGTCGACATCGATGCCACCACTGCCGGCCATATAGCCCAGGGCCTGGAGCTGGAGAAGGGTCTCCTCGTCCAGCTCTGCGGGCTCCACGCTTGCCGGTTCATCGCTCTTCAATTGCTCGACCATCCGATCGAGCTCGTCCTTGAGCTCACGGGATGTGCGTCGCTCGTCGAGCAGGATGTTGTCTTGTTCCAGCGGGTCGGCTCTCATGTTGTAGAGCTCGGGCTGCGGCGAGTCGATGAACTTGTAGTGACCCTTCCTGAGGCTCCGTAAGGGTGCCCAGCCGTAGTGGAGAAGGGGATACATCGATTCGCTGTAGATGGCCGACTCGAATTCGCCCTTGGTGGTTCCCCGAATGAGAGGGACCAGGGATTGGCCCTGCGCTTGCTCGGGGATCGGCCGACCCACGACTTCCAAAATCGTCGGCATCAAATCCACGTGACTCACGGCCTCGTCGACAACCCGACCGGCTCCCTCCTGGCCTGGCAACCGAATCATCAGGGGTACGTGAACCGTGCTGTCGTAGATGAAGAAGCCGTGGAAGCCCTCCCGATGCTGACCGAGTCCCTCTCCATGATCGGAGGTGAGGATCAATAGAGACTTCTCGAGGAGATCCCGTTCTTCGAGAGCAGATCGAAACTCGCCGATCAGGAAATCGGTGTAGGCGACCTCCCCTTCGTAGGGGCGGTTCGGGTATTGGGACCGATAGGGCTCGATCGGTTCGTAGGGGTCGTGGGCGTCGTACAGGTGCAGCCAGAGGAACAAAGGCTGCGCAGGACTCGTATCCAGCCAGCGGACGGCCTCCGAGATGGTGTCGGCCCCGTCCCTTTGAACGGACCCGAGGTTGGCGGACTCGTTCTCCTCCAGGTCGAACTCGTCGAAGTAGGTTTCGAAGCCACGGCCGATGCCCCATCGAGCATCGAGAACGAAGGCGCTGACGAAGCCCGCTGTCGAGCGACCGCTGGCCGACATCTCCTCCGCGAGCGTCGGAAGGGAGCTGCCGAGCACGTATCCGACGTTTTCTCGAACTCCGTGATGGGGAGGATAGCTGCCGGTCATGATGGAGCTGTGTGCCGGCAGCGTGAACGGCACCGTGCTCGCTGCGTTGGTGAAGAGGATGCCCTCGTCCGCCAATCGATCCATGTTGGGTGTCGCTACGCGGTCGGATCCATAGGCGCCGATCCGATCGGCCCGCAGGGTGTCGATGGTGATGAGAATGACATTGAGCTCCTCTGGTGCCGAAGTCAGCGAAGTTCCCGAATCCCTGCTCGGTGTCGAAACGCTCGCCTTTTCAGACCGCATCGAGAGAAAGACGGCGATCGCCGCTCCGAGCACGACGAGAGCGATGAGCATGGCAACAGCTCTCGACCGGCCTGCAGCGTTGTCGTGTCGTTGAACCATGAGTGTGGTAAGCGAATGCGCCCCTGTTGTCCGAACTTCCTTGCGGTGCGGAGGTAACTATATCTACTGAGGCCACCGCCCCTGGGATCTTTCTGAAGGATCTGTAGCCTGGCTTCCTGGAGTCTTGCGGTCGCAGCTTTGTTTTTCGCGAAGGTCCGAGATTCGAGCGCCCCACCCCTTTGGGTAGGTAGTCGTCCTACTTTCCTATGGGGGCGGGTAGCTACCTACCGAGGTATTGCTTCCGCACCGGCTTCTGCCCCAACCTTGGGAGCAGTTGGATCGACAGGAGGAAGCGGTTGTCCATGAGGCAGCTCGACAGGTTCCGTAACATCGCGGAGCTCATCCGAATGGGGGAGGTGTAGCCATGTGTAGACGTACGGTCCATGTCTTGGTGGTTTTTGGCGTGATCTTTGCTGTAGGCCTGGCAGTTTCGGCGCAGACTACCTCGGGCCGTCTCCGAGGAACGGTTCAGGATCCAGATGGGGTTCCGATTCCGGGAGTCACGATCACGTTGACTGGAGAGACGCTCGCTGGTCAACCGAAGGTTGCGGTCAGCGGAGAGGATGGGAGCTTCCGGTATCCGACCCTGACGCCAGGGCTCTACAACCTGCTGGCCGAGATGGACGGGTTTCAGGCCCAGACTCTCGAGTCTGTCGCGGTCCAGGTGGGTGGAACGGCAGCAGCCAACTTCGTGCTCTATGCCGAATTCTCGGAGGCTGTGACGGTTTCGAGTGAGGCGCCGCTGGTGGATGTCACCAGCTCGAGCGCGAGCACGAACTTCTCTCAGGAGCAGCTCGAGAGCCTTCCTACCCAACGGAATTTCTATGAGCTCATGCAGGTCGCTCCAGGGCTCTCGAAATCCACCGAGGACACGGATCGAACGATCGCCTTTGGCTCGGACGTCCAGTCCAACTCCTGGTACAACGACGGAATCGAGACCACGGCTCCTGAGACCGGTAGCGGCTGGATCGGCGCCAATCCCGACATGATCCAGGAGATTCAGGTCATGGCCATTGGTGCGCCGGCGGAGTATGGCAACATGCTCGGAGCCGCTCTCAACGTGGTGACCAAATCGGGGACCAATCAATTCAGGGGTGGCGGCAATATCTACTGGTACAGCGACTCCCTGGTCGACTCGGACATCAACTTCGATGACCCAGACTTCCCCGAGTACGTGCAGTCCTCTGACTTCTCGGACTTCACGGCCACCTTCGGCGGCCCGTTCAAGAAGGACCGGGCTTGGTTCTTCGCTGGTTTCGAACGTTGGCGCACCGGCTTCGCCATGCCGGGTGAAGACCCGGACCTGGTCCCCGAGCAGTATCAAGACCGCTACGACCTGAAGCTGAGCATGCGGATCAACGACAAGAACCTCCTGGACTTCAAGGGTGCTTACAACGATTGGGGCTATCCGGCTTCGCCGGATCAGTTCACCGCCCCCTCCGCCAGCGCCGGAGAGATCGGGGACGACACCGTTTGGGGATTGAACTGGCAGTCGATCTTCAGCGATCGCACCTTCATGGAGGTTCGCTACTCGGGCTGGAGCAGTAACGACGACTTCCTGTCGCAGACCGGCAGCACGGAGCCGGCGTTTATCGACTACAACCCCCCAGGGGGAGGTCCGGCGACCTACTCGGGCGGCGTCTGGTGGCCATGGACGTACGACACCTCGACCGATCAGGCGAGCGTCGTGGTGTCCCACTTCGCTGACGACTTCTTGAAGGGCGACCACGACTTCAAGTTCGGAATCCAGGCCAATTCGGGTGACGCGGCGACCCTCGTCACGCCGTCGATGTCGGGCACTTACTACTACCACTACACCTACTTCTACGACTACTACGGCACGATCTACCCCTACGAGTACTACTACAAGGTCGTCGGTCAACAGTACTACTACGGCAACGAGCAGGAGGCCTGGTCGCTGTTCGTCGATGACTCCTGGGCGGTCAGCGATCGGCTGACCTTGAATCTGGGCCTGCGCTACGACAATCTCACAGGCAGGGTTCCAGACTTTCCGCGCTTGAATCCGGATGGCAGCCCGAGTGGAGAGACCATTCCCGGCTTCGAGGCCGTCGACTGGCAGAACTGGTCACCTCGTCTCGGCTTTGCATACAACGCCGGAGCCCAGCGCAAGATGGTGATTCGCGGCTCCTTCGGCGTCTACTACAACGGGAATGTGGGCGGCAACTGGAATAGTCCACCACCCTTCCCGCCTGTGCTGACCGCCTTTTACGGCGAGTCCTGGGAGGGCCCATTCGACGAAATCGGCTGGACTTGGGAAGCTGGGCAAACCAGTGTCGACCCGAATCTAGAAGCGCCCCGAACGCTGCAGTACTCCCTGGGCTTCGAACAAGAGCTCGGGACGAAGTACTCGGTGGGTGCCATGGTGGTCTACAAGGACACGACCAACAACATCGGGTGGAGGATTCTGGACGACGGAGTGTACGATCCCTTCACCTTCACCGATCCTTACAACGGCCGGGAGTATACGTTGTGGAATGTGGTCGACGATCAGTTCCCGACTGCGATCAAGGGTAACGGTCCGGGAGTCACCTCGGCCGGCGTCAGAGACGACTACTGGCAGAAGTACACAGGAATTGTGCTGACGTTCAACCGCCGATTCACCGACTGGTGGGGCATGAACGCCTCCTACACCTACTCGGAGTCGACCGGTTTGAACACCAGGCCCTGGTCGCAGTGGCAGAACAACCCGATGTACGGCAGCAAGGTCGGATCGAACCCCAACCAGTACTTCAATGTGGACGGTGCGAAGTTGACCGGGGACCGCCCCAATATGTTGCGCGTCATGGCTAATTTCAACTTGCCGTGGGACATGCACGCGAACACGGTCGTCAACCTCCAGGACGGTCGACCCTACTACCGAATGATCACGGGGGACTACGACACGAACAGATCAGGTCAGGGCTACTTCATCGCGGACAACTCGTTGCGCCATGATTTCCAGTACCTGGTGGACTTCGCGATCGGCAAGACCTTCAACATCCCAGGCAATGGGAGGTTGAAGCTGGACCTGCAGTTCTTCAACCTCCTGAACAACACCGCCACCGATTGGAATCGGACGACTCTGCTGGCCTTTCCCGACGATTTCATTCCCAGTTGGTGGATGTACCCGAGACGACTCCAGTTGCATCTGGGGTTAGAGTGGTAGCTGTGTAGATAGGGAAGTTCTTCCTCATGATCCGGGCGGCGGGTGGTTCCGCCGCCCGTTCTTTTGCCGCGCAACGATTTCAGCCCATTGGAGGGAGACTCATGACCGAGCCC
>JARFQS010000533.1 GCA_029287645.1 Thermoanaerobaculia bacterium
TCGTATTGGAGTTCTAACCTAGGCCCGTTATCCGGGTCGGGAACATTGTCAGGCGGGTAGTTTGACTGGGGCGGTCGCCTCCCAAAAGGTAACGGAGGCGCACGAAGGTTCCCTCAGGCTGATTGGAAACCAGCCGTAGAGCGTAAGGGCAGAAGGGAGCTTGACTGCGAGACATACAGGTCGAGCAGGTACGAAAGTAGGTCCTAGTGATCCGGTGGTCCCGTATGGAAGGGCCATCGCTCAACGGATAAAAGGTACGCCGGGGATAACAGGCTGATCGCTGCCAAGAGTTCACATCGACGCGGCGGTTTGGCACCTCGATGTCGGCTCATCACATCCTGGGGCTGAAGCAAGTCCCAAGGGTTCGGCTGTTCGCCGATTAAAGTGGTACGTGAGCTGGGTTTAGAACGTCGTGAGACAGTTCGGTCCCTATCTTATGTGGGCGTAGGAGATTTGAGAGCATCTGTCCCTAGTACGAGAGGACCGGGATGGACGAACCTCTGGTGCACCAGTTGTCGTGCCAACGGCACAGCTGGGTAGCTACGTTCGGAAAGGATAACCGCTGAAAGCATCTAAGCGGGAAGCCCCGCTCGAGATTAGATCTCCCTGAAGGCCTCTGGTAGACCACCAGTTTGATAGGCGGGATGTGTAAGCGTTGCGAGACGTTGAGCTAACCCGTACTAATCGGCCGGTTGGCTTGACCATTTATTGTTGTTTCTGGAGTGCTCGTTTGGCGGCGGATTCTATCGCTGCTTACCCAATTCGGTTGCAATGAACCGCTCGAGGTTCTTTATCAGCTCTGAGTTTTTCCGGTGGCCTTAGCGAGGGGGAAACACCCGTACCCATTCCGAACACGGAAGTTAAGCCCCTCAGCGCCGATGGTACTGCGTGGGCGACTGCGTGGGAGAGTAGGTCGCCGCCGGGAAGTTATTTATAGAAACCCTCGTCGAAAGACGGGGGTTTCGTCTTTTCTGGGTTCAAGAAGGACAGCGCGAGCCCTTCCCTGAATTCGGCCGCCCTACTGGCACCTATTCACTTCATATTATGAAGCATTTATCCTCTTGACGGACAGATTGTGCTTGACATTGAGTAAAATTAAAAAGATACTTCATAAATAAAAGTAAAAGAGAGCAAAATTCCTTGGCGAAGCGCTTCGACGACATGATCAGCTCCTCTGCCCGACTTGCAATCCTGGCGACCCTTGTGCCGGGAGAGGCGATTCCGTTTACCGAGCTGAAGCGGGAGTCCGGCCTGGCCGACGGCAATCTCCATGTGCAGACCGCGAAACTGGCAGAGGCCGGTTATCTGGAGATTCGTAAAGGGCTTCGAGGACGACGTCAGGTCACCGAGTACAAGCTCACGGAGCTCGGTTTCGAGCGTTTCCGTCTGTTTGTCCGTCAACTCGAAGCGATTCTCGACAGCGAGGCCGGAGTCATCCGTCCCGTACTCGCCGTCGATCGGAAGGACGACTCAGAGGTGTGGTCATGAAGCGGATTGCCATAGGGGCCGACCACGGCGGGTTCGATCTGAAGAACGAGCTCATCGAGGCTCTCAGAGGCGCTGGGCATCAGGTCGAGGATGTCGGCACCCGCTCACGGGAACCGGTGGACTACCCGGTCTTCGCGCGGGCGGTCGCGGAAGCGGTCGCGTCGGGCGGAGCCGATGTCGGAATCGTGGTGGACGGAGCGGGTATCGGCTCGGCCATGGTCGCGAACAAGGTTCCTGGAGTCCGTGCCGCACTGGCCTACGATCTTTCCAGCGCCCGCAATAGTCGCGAACACAACGATGCGAACGTTCTGACGCTCGGAGCCAGCCTCATCGGGCGAGGTCTGGCCCGCCAGATCGTCGATCTCTGGTTGGCGACCGAGTGCACGGAGCCACGTCATCGGCGCCGGGTGCAGATGTTTGCCGACAAGGCGGGCTCCCGGTCTGTTGATCCCACGCCTGGCGAGGGCGGTGCCGAGCCGACACGGCCCTGGGCGGCTCCCGGTCCTCTCTCGGAAGGTGACATCGAGCGTGTGGTCGAGCGCCTGCATCAGATGATCGGGCCGGTCGAGTCGATCGGTAGCGCAACCCCCCAGGGACCCTGCATCGGCAGCTGTCCCGACACGGCGCGACATTTCATCCGACTCGGTGCGACCGGGCTGACGAGCGTCGCGGAGGTCGACCCCCCAGGACATATTCCCGAAGATCTGGCTCGCTTCATCGATCACACCCTGCTCAAGCCAGATGCCACAGAGGAGCAGATTCGGCAGCTGTGTGCGGAGGCGCTGGAGTACAACTTCCGCTCCGTATGTGTGAATCCGACATGGGTGTCTCTGGCCAGCCAGCTATTGCGAAGAAGCGAAGTTCTCACCTGCACGGTCGCGGGATTCCCGCTGGGTGCGAACGAGCCTGAGACGAAAGCACTCGAAGCCCGCCGGGCCATCCGCTGCGGGGCTCGAGAAGTCGACATGGTTCTGAATATCGGCGCCCTCAAGAGTGGCGACGACGCCTTGGTGCTGCGGGACATCCGAGCGGTTGTCGAGTCCTGCCGCGACGGTAGCGCGGTGTGCAAGGTGATTCTCGAAACCGCCTTGCTGACCGATGCGGAGAAGCGCCGTGCCTGTGAGCTGGCCCGCAAGGCCCGCGCCAACTTCGTGAAGACTTCGACGGGTTTCTCGACGGGTGGTGCGACGGTCGAGGATGTAGCCCTGATGGCCGAAGTCGTCCGACCCGCCGGCATGGAGGTCAAAGCCTCGGGCGGCATCAAGTCCTACACCGACGCCAAAGCGCTGATCGCGGCCGGAGCGACTCGCCTCGGCGCGAGCGCCAGCATCGGCATTGTCCAGGAGGCAGTCGCCGGCACGGTCAGCGCCTGAGGAGTCTCCGCCATGGTCGACTTGAGAGCCTTCGTTTTTCTCGATTCCCTACAGCCCCAGTACGCGTCATTCCTGGCCACGGTGTCGCGGGGGTATCTGCCGCGTGTCGGCCAGGCGAGCCTGTTCGTCGAGATCGCCCCGGGCATGGAGATCAACCGCATCACCGACATCGCTCTGAAGTCGACGGATGTAACGCCAGGCGAGCAGATCGTAGAGCGGCACTTCGGCATGCTCGAGGTTCATTCGGACTCCCAGGCCGACGTGCGAGCGGCGGGAGCCGCAATCCTCGAAGCTCTCGGCCTGACGGAGGAAGACAGGCACAAACCGCGAGTGCTGTCGGATCAGGTAGTTCGGCATCTCGCCGATACGCAGACGATGCTGATCAACCGAATGCGTCACGGCAACATGATCCTGTCTGGTGAGACGCTGTTCATTCTGGAATGCGAGCCGGCAGCGTATGCCGCCCTCGCTGCGAACGAGGCGGAGAAGGCGGCGGAGATCAACATCCTCGAGGTAAGGGCGATCGGCAACTTCGGCCGTGTCTACATCGGTGGCGAAGAGCGGGATGTCGTGGTGGCGCACGATGCCGCTGTCAAGGCGATCGCGGGTTTGAGTGGAAGAGTCGTGAAGAAGTGAGTCGAAACCGGGGCCCCTGGGCCCGATTTTTCAGGAGGAAGTCATGGCAGAAGCCCTAGGAATGATCGAATGCCGGAGTTTCCCGGCCATGGTGGAGGCGGCCGATGCGATGGTCAAGGCGGCACGCGTCGAGCTGGTGAGCTATGAGAAGACGGGCGGCGGCTACACCACGGCAGTGATCCGTGGGGACGTTGCAGCCATCAAGGCGGCTTGTGACGCCGGCCAGACGGCGGCAGCGAGAGTCGGTGAGGTGGTTGCCGTAGTCCTCGCGTAGCGACTCGGTATCCCAGCCCTGGTCTCTGATGTCGCCCGCATCCTCCAGGTCGGCCAACAGCAAG
>JARFQS010000541.1 GCA_029287645.1 Thermoanaerobaculia bacterium
GGGCCTGGCCAGGGCCGCCGATCAGCTCGGCCCAGCCGCCGTCAACCTCTACGATACCCTCTACCCGGCTTTCGGCTACACCCGACACCACATCGAAGGGGCCGCTTCGGCGCTGCACTGGGCCACCGACACCAGGGATCCCTTCGACTCGTGCCACGACTACACGTCGTGCTTCGGCTGGAGGGCCGATGTCGCCGCGCACTTCGGGCTACCCGGCGGCCACTTCGTGCCCACACGCAGGATGGTCTACCGGGGCTCGGAGCGCTCCACCGTATGGGTTCAACACCACCAGTGCGTGAAGAACTCACTGCCGATCTGCGAGTATGCGAGCATTCCGGACCTGTTCTTCCATCCGCCCGCGATGGACATCCGGATCTTCGAGAGCCGCCTTTTGTCGGCGATCACTGGAGTGAATACTAATGAGCACCAGCTCTGGAGGGCGGGCGAGAGGATCTGGAACCTGCGCCGCGCCATCATGGTGCTACGAGAGGACCGGCACCGGGAGGACGACACCCTCAACCACCACTGGTTCGAGCGAGTGGTCGGCGCCGGCGAAGAGCGGCTGCCCGAGCCGCTCGACCGAGCGCAATGGGAGGACCTCAAGGACCGGTATTACGAGCGGCGCGGCTGGAACGTCAGCAGCGGACGGCCGACCAGGGCAAAACTGGAGCAGCTCGGCATGGGAGAGGTCGCTGACACGTTGGAGAGCGCCGGCAGGCTGGGCTGACCTGGGCGGAGGTTGGCTAGCCCTCTACCTGGTCGGCCAGCCGGGGCCGGCAGAAGCGCACCTCATATCGCTCACCGCAGTCGCGACAGGCATGGACGAGATGGATCTTTTGGCACTTGATGCCTTCATCCTGCCAGATCTCGGGAACCAGACCACGCCCGCAACTGCAAGTTGAAGCCACAACCGCGTCAATCGCCAGACCATCGAACTCGAGCTCGTTGATGACCAGATCTGCCAGGCCGTCCTCTCGCAGCTGGTCGAGCAGTGACCTGAAGAAGCTCTCCGTCTGAGGGGCCCTGCGTCGCGCCCAGTCTCGCCCCGATTCGGTCTGCATGCACCCCACCGCGTGTCGCGCGTAGGTCAGCTCGACGGTGAACTGGGCCATGAATTCAGGCGACATACCCCCGCCCCTCAGACCGCGCTTGACGAAGAAGTTGGCGACCCCCAGGAATCCGAGCTTTTCCAGGTTGTCGGCATCGAAGAGCACCTTCGCCAGGAGTGTCAGCTCGGGATCGCAGCGATAGAGTTGCAGGATCGCCTCGCTGATCTCCGCGACCTGACTCTCGGGAATGCCGTGAGTTTGCGCAAACTGAACGAAGACCTCGACGGAGTGCTGTTCTTCGGGCACCGAATCCCCATGCCGCTGACCCTGGTGGAACTTGCCGGCGTCGTGAAAGAGCGCGGCAAGCCTGCAGGTGAAGGGGTCGAGGCCCTCGGAGCGACCGAGCTGCTCGGCGATCTCGGCGGTCCTGCCAAGGTGATCCCACAGGCTGTCGGCGACTCTGTCACCCTGATCGGCGGCGCTCTCTTCGCGCTGTACGTGCTCCCGCAGGGAGTCCACGATGGCACTCATGACGTCTGCGGATATCGCCGCCTTTTCAGTCACGCTCTATTCGCCCTTCCGCTGGGAAAAGCCAACGATTCGACAAGCACGAAGGCCGCCTGAAGGTACGAGGTCGGGCAGAGTGGAAAGCACTCCTTGCAGTCGTTGCACTCGGTGGAGGCAATCTCCGGAAGGAAGCTGATTTCTTTTCTGATGCCACGGTCGATGAATCCAACGGCGTGCTTCTTCTTGATCTCGGAACAGTAGCGGACGCAGAGACCGCAATGAACGCAGAATGAAGCTTCTTGCTCGAACTTGGACTTGTCCGCTCCATACTCGACGGCCAGTTCCTGCAGCGATGGAGAATCCGGAGCGTGAGCCAGCAGGAGCTCGAGGATGCTCTTCCGGATTCGGTCGATCTTGTCGGATCTCGTGTTGATGACCAGATCGTCTTCCGCCTGATGCACGCAGGACGCAACGATGGATTCTCCACCCTCAGTTTCTACTTCGACGATACACAGCCTGCACCCGCCGTAAGGCTGCAGTTCGTCGTGGTGGCACAGGGTGGGGATCGACACCCCGGCACTGCGGGCTGCCTCGAGAACGGTCATCCCCTCCGATGCCCTGACCTCTTTGCCATCGATCTTCATGCGAATTTCAGTCATTGTCTCTTGCTCTCTCTGATGACCGCTCTTTGGTCTTCCGCGATGGGAGGAGGAACAGGCTCACCCGAATACCGCTTCACAGCCTCGAAGCGAGAGGGGCAGACCTCGAAGCAAATGCCACATGCGTCGCATTTTTCCTGGTCGATGATATGGATCGTCTTCTTCGCCCCGTCGATCGCTCCGGCGGGACATTCCTTGAGGCAGATCAAACACGCCTTGCACTTCTCCGGCTCAATGTAGTAGGAGACAAGCTTTCTGCAGGACAGCGCCGGGCATTTCTTTTCCCTGATGTGTGCCTCGTACTCTTCCCTGAAGTAGCGAAAAG
>JARFQS010000550.1 GCA_029287645.1 Thermoanaerobaculia bacterium
GCCAATACCCCTCCCATGAGACGCCGGGCGCTGTCCGTGGTTTCGAGCGCCAGACTCTGTCGAAGAGCCACGGAAAACGCCTGTGCAGTGAAATCGACGCCAGGTCCCCAGGCCGTGTTCACGGAGTGGAGGAGGCCCGCAGCCAGCGGAGCGGACTCCCAGCTCACCGGCGGGGGGGTGCCGAGACTCGTAGCCCCCTCTTCGAGACTCTCTGGCGGTACCGGTTGACTCACCGCCGACAGGAGTTGAAGTGGACGCAGAGCCTCGAGCCGGGCGGCCTCGGCAACCAGGTGGCAGATCAGGCGAGGGGAGGGTTGGAAATCGGTCGATTCGGCGCCGGCGAAGAAGAAGCTGCCGTAGACCCGCCTGAGGTTCTTCTCGCGGATCAACGCCGCCATCCCCTCTTCCAATGCGAACGGAAAGCCCTGCGCCGCTTCTTGCAGCCGCTCCTCGACCGATTCCGGCAGCGATAGCCCGTCGAACAGCTGCCCGGCCAGGGATTCCATCTCGGATCGGTCGAAGGGGTGGAAGGGGAGGGTCGGCAATTGATGCATCGCAGGCGGCAGGGACCGGCCACCTCGCCCAACGAGGAGGAGATGGAACCCCCTGCCGAGCTCGGGGTGACTGAGAAGCTCGTCGACAAAGTCGAAGTCGTGGTCGCCGATCTGCTCCACGTCATCGACGACAAGGTAGAGGGGGCTCGATAGACCGGTGGAGCTGCGCGCCACAATCGTCGGCAGCTCCTCCCTCAAGGCCTGCTCGTCGTTCGCATCATCGGCGGGAAGCAGGGCGTGAATCTCATCCTGGAGCTGAACGTCACGAATCCTGGGCAGCAGGGGCAGGGCCGACGTCGGCGAGGGGGGTGCCAGCAACTGCTCGGCCATCTGCCGCGCCAGGGATCGACCTCGTCGCCGGCTGGGCTGGGCGCGCAGCCACAAGGCCGGAGTCCCCGTGTGCAGCAGGACTTCGAAAACGAGGCGGCTCTTGCCGCACCCCAGAGCTCCCTCGACGCGCCATGCCGGGACTGTCAGGTGGTCTTTGACGGAGTTGAAGAGAGCAGTCCGGGGCAGGGGTTTGAGACGACGGTTGAGCAGCTCGGGATTCCGCCAGGGTGCCCCGACCCGCTGCGGTGGTCCGACTTCGAAAACGGGAATGGAGCCACCCAGGAGCTCGGCGGTGACCGAGCTCGGTACGAGCTCTCGGGGCTCTTCGAGCATGCTGGCGGCCCAACCGGTGACGTGAACTCGCCCCGGCTGAAGATTGCCGGACCAGGCCTCGACATGTTCTCCCACGGCATCGACAGCCAACGAAGGTAGGCCTTGCCTGAAGAGGACCTCCCCAGGTGAGACCAGGACTCTGGGGCCCGAAGCTCCAGCTGGAGACTGTCGCCTCTGGAGGCCCTCCACCAGGGTCATCCCAATATGGATCGCGGTATCCACCGGAGCCGGATCGGGAGCTTCTGGGGTGACGACGGCAATGCCCGAGTCGAGTTTGTGAATTCCAGGCAGATCGGGGAGCAGGTCGTCGAGATCTTGCGACTTCGCAGAGGGCGACGAGCCCAGGTCGGGCCAGATCCTCAACACGGCGCCTGGCAGCCGCAGGTCGAAAGGCTGCGGCTTGGTCTTTTTCTTGGCTCCGGCGGCAGTCATCGCTTACAAAGGCCTCGAAATGGACAGACTGGGCTCGGCCTGATGAGAAAGAGCTTCCCGGAGAAGGCTCTGGTATAGTGAGAGGTCGGTCTTTCGGGGCCGATTCGACACGTCTAGCTGACTCTACCGGTGTTCAAGTACTCCTTGAAGAGGCGGTGAACTGGCACCCGCGAGGTGCTCTCGAAGGAGAAGAAATCCAAATGACGACTCGACGGCTGATCAACAGTCTCTACTATTTTACGATCGAAGACGAAAGCATGCTGGCGGAGGCTTTCACCGAGATCGACGACGATGTGTTTGCCATTACCTACAAGGTCACCGGAACGGAAGACGTCTTCGTGACCACCGAAGAGACCCGTGAGGCAATGGACCGAACCGATGTGCCCTACAACCTCCTGGCCGAGGAGGATGCGACTCGTGTTGCGATCTACCATACCCCATTGTCGCGCGAGGAGTTGGTGGACTACGAGGATGCGCTCAAGGCTCTGGCCCTGGCCTACCGGGCCATTGCCATTGCCTGCGTCGGTGTCAACGGTGAGACGGACCTGGGTTTCGAGCTGACGGAGAGTGCCAAACGTTATACCTACTTCACCGCGCCTGCGGGTCACACCTTCATCTGGCGGCTATTCCACGATCGGCAGGAGGCCGAGGAGTTCCTCAGCAAGCTCACACTCGGTGAGAAAGAGGCAGTAGCGTGGGCCCAGGCGATTCCGCTCGAGTCCTCGGAAGATCTGGTGAGTTACCACTGATGAGGCCGGTGCCGAGGTGGCACGGCGGAGCGATCGAGTCCTGAGCCTGCCATTCCAGGAAGAGACCTACCGGGTCTCCCAGCTGTGCACAGACCTGCGGGATTTTCTCCGCGAGGCCTTCCCGGAAGTCTGGGTGGCGGGAGAGGTCAATCGCGTCAGGGTCACCCAACGGGGTCATCTCTATTTCGAGCTCATCGAAAAGGGTGACCGCGACCAGATCGAGGGCAAGCTGGAAGCCGTGGTATGGCGCTCGGACCACCAACGAATTCGCCAGCAGCTCGCCAAGGCGGGCCTGGAGATCGTCGAGGGGCAGACCATTCGTTGTCGAGGCGGTGTGGATTTCTATCCACCTTTCGGCCGAACACAGCTCGTGGTCAGGGAGGTCGATCCGGTCTTCACGGCGGGTCTGCTGGCACAGCGCCGGCGGGAGGTTCTGGTCAGCCTGAAAGTTCGCGGCCTGCTGGAGCTCAACCGACAGGTGCCCCTGTCCGAGCTGCCACTGCGAGTCGCCCTCGTCACATCCGATGGCAGCGCTGCCTACCACGACTTCCTGAGTTCTCTCGAGGAGAGCGGCTTCGGATTCCAGGTGTATTTCATCCACGCTGCGGTGCAGGGGAAGGATGCGGAGAGCGAAGTGGCATCCGCTCTCGGAATGTTGTCGTCTCTACCGATCGACTGCGCCGTGTTGATTCGGGGAGGTGGCTCGCGAGCGGATCTGGCTGCCTTCGACAGCCAGGGTGTGGCAGAAGCCGTGGCTCAGGCACCGGTTCCGGTGCTCACTGGGTTGGGTCATGAGATCGACCAGTCGGTCGCCGACCTGGTGGCCCATAGCT
>JARFQS010000575.1 GCA_029287645.1 Thermoanaerobaculia bacterium
GTGTATGGCCCCAGGACATCGCTGACAGTCTGGTCTCAGGACATCGCTGACACTTCGGGTGGGCGGACAGGGCGGACCACCGCGGTGGTCCGCCCTGTTTCGAGATCGATCTCGCGCACTTGCATGTGACGATAGGTCACCAGAATCTTCCTGTCGAATCGCTCCAATCGTACTCGTTCTCCTGCCAAAGGGTGACAGACAAAATAGTAACGGCCTTCCAGGCGTAGACAGCCGTTGTGACGCAGGATGTAGACCTCTGAGCCAGCTGGGTACTCCCACTCGGGCGGCTCGGGCCGATAGCTCTTGCGGCTCGGGTGGTAGCGCTGTGCCGGTGGCCGATCCCGCAAGGCTTCATGAGGGCGCACATGGTTGTAGACCCGTCGAAACACATCAAACGCTGCCTGAAAGCCCTCCAGGCTCTGCGGAAGCTCCAGTCGACCGATCGACTCGCCCAGTGTGCGATGAAACCTCTCGACCTTGCCCTGCGTCTGGGGATGGCCGATCCCGCCGTAGATCAGGTCGATTCCCTGACGGATCAGAAACACACTCAATCGGGTCAATCCGTGACCATTGGTGGTCGCCCACCAGGGATTGCCGTGGTCCATGAGCATCGCCTGCGGCACGCCATGCTCCTCAAAGCAGGCCACCAGTCGGCTCTGGACCTCATGCCCGTACTGCGAGGGCAAGGCGTCCAGACGCAAGGCATAGCGACTGTGATCGTCCAAGACGGACAGCGGATAGCAGATCCTGCCACTCGGCAGCCGATAGGGACCTTTGAAGTCCATCTGCACCAGTTCCATCGGCCGGGAGCGCTCAAAGCGGCGCACAGCGGGCCGATGGCGCTGACCCGAGTCCACCAGGCCGCGGCGTTTCAGGATCCGATCCACGGTCGAGCGGGCTAGAAAGATCCCTTCCTCAGACAGCAGCTCGGCCAGCTTCCGTCCGCCCCAGCCATGCTCGTGACGCAGTGCCTCCACGCGCTCCTCGATCCACTCGGGCGTCTGATTCGGACTGCGGTGCGGGCGACGAGACTGCTCCTCGAGCTCGGCCAGACTCTCCACCTCCTGCGAGCGGCGCAGCCATTTGTAACCCGTCTCCCGACAGATTCCAAACTCCCGACACAACGCCGCCATATTGCGACCCGGCTGACGGGCTCGCACCGCAAAGGCGATTCGCTCGCTCTTCACATCGCTCTCCTTCCAGGACATCGACCACCTCCTTTCCACAAGGAGCGGCATTGTCCCAAAGTGTCAGCGATGTCCCGAGGTCAATGTGTCAGCGATGTCCCCGGGTTGTACACGCCCCTGCCGGCCGGTATCGACCGGAGGGTCCGACGTGGGGCCCCCAGGGGGCTTGTTCTCCCTTCCGCTGCAAGAACCCCCTGGAGGTCCCCACGCCGAACCCTTGGAGCCGCTGTTGGTCGCCAGCTCAACTGCACCCCTATGCCCCTACGCCCTTAAGCCCTTGCTACCCTCACCGGTGCCAGAGGTTCGTTCGGGTCGTCCGGCAGGGGGTGCCACGTCGAGCGCAGCGCCAAGACGTTCGAAGAGCACAGAAGATCCGGCGCGATGACGTGACAAGGTGGCAGCCCACCCTAAATGTAGGGGAGGGGCTTGACCCCTCCCATGGGAGCCCGCAAGGGGCTCCCCTACATTGCCGACGCCGCCCCCCAGGCGAACCACCTGGACGGACCTCCCTGTGGAATCGACCAGAGGAGACTTGGGCCGTGCTCAGATCTCTCGATGCACGACCGTGGCGGTCGCCTGGTCGCGGGGGCGGACGACGATCTCGTCGATGTTGACGTGGGGTGGTCGGGTGGCCGCCCAGGCGATGCAGTCGGCTACGTCTTCGGAGACCAGGGGAGTCATCCCCTTGTAGACGGCGGCCGCTTTCTCGGCGTCCTGAGCGAAACGCACCCTCGAGAACTCGGTCTCCACCAGGCCCGGGCAGATCTCGGTGACTCGAATCGGCTTGCCGACGAGCTCGACGCGGAGGGTCTTGGTAAGGGCGCGCACGGCATGCTTGGCACCGGTATAGCCGGCCCCGCCGGGGTAGGTCTCGAAGCCGGCGATCGAGCCGACGTTGACGACGTGGCCCTGCCCCGAGGCCAGAAGCGCAGGCAGGAGCTCTCGCGTCATCCTTGCTAGCCCGAGGAAGTTGACCTCCCACATCGTCCGCCATCGGTCGTCCGAGGCCGCTTCGATCCGATCCACACCCAGAGCGCCACCAGCGTTGTTGACCAGAAGATCAAGGCGACCGATCGGGTCCACGAAGGCTTGGACACTTGCAGGGTCCGTCACGTCGAGTCGTTGGTAGCGTGCGCCGATGGGCTCTGCGACCGCCTCGAGCCTATCGACCCGACGGGCTCCCAAAACAACCTCGAAACCGTTCTTTGCCAGGGCGACAGCCGTGGCGGCGCCGATGCCGGAGCTGGCACCGGTTACGACTGCGAGCTGCTTGTCACTCATCGATAGGGCTCCTAGATCTCGGCCGCGGGGCACAGGTCGACCAGTACACAATCGGTACAAGCCGGCTTGCGCGCCTTGCAGACCTGGCGACCGTGATAGATCAATAGATGGGCCCAGAGGGTCCAGTCTTCTTGCGGTACCAATTCCATGAGATCCGATTCGATCTTCACCGCGTTCTTCTGCTCGGTCAGGCCGAGGCGGTTGGAGAGCCGCCCTACGTGTGTATCCACGACGATGCCCTCGTCGATTCCGAAGGCGTTGCCCAGGACCACGTTGGCAGTCTTGCGACCGACCCCGGGTAGCGAGGAGAGCTCCTCCATGGTGGCGGGGACCTCACCATCGTAGTCACTCTGCAGAGCCTGGCCCAGACCCTGGAGGGACTTCGCCTTGTTGCGATAGAAGCCCGTGGACCGAATCATCTCCTCGAGCTCGGCCATGTCGGCCGCGGCATAGGACGCGGCATCCGGGAAGCGCTCGAAGAGGGCCGGGGTCACCATGTTGACCCGCTTGTCGGTGCACTGGGCCTAGAGGATGGTGGCCACCAGCAGCTGCAGGGGAGACCTGTGTTCGAGGGCGCAGCAGGCCGCTGGATATTCTTCTTTGAGTCTCTGTAGGATCTCCTCGGTCCTGGCCCTCTTCTTGACCTTGGATTCGCGTCTCGCCTGGGCGGGCGTCAAGCGACCTTTGCCGACGGCCCCCGTCTTGGTGGGAGTCATGATTCGCGGCACCTCATTCGCTGGACAGGGCGCGAACGACCCAGTTGAACAGAGCCATCACCAGCCCACCCAGTATGGCCGGGAAGCACCCGTCGATCGTCAGGCCTCCAAGGAGGAAGCTGGCCAGGTACAACAGAGCACCGTTGATCACCAAGAAGAACAAACCCAGTGTCAGAACGATGAAGGGCAGGGAAAGGAGGACGACGAGGGGTCGCACCAGGAGATTGATGCCGCCAACCACCAGACCGGTCAGCAGCAGGTACCAGATGTCTCCTTGGTAGTGGATACCAGGCACGATCTTGGCCACCAGCAGAATGGCAACTCCATTGAGCACGATCTGGATCAGGGCTCTCAACATAGTCGAAACTCCTCGTTCGTTCTCTGTCGGCCGACGAGATGTTCATTCATCGGCGTTGTTCTGACAGGGTCTCTATCCATCAGTTGGTCGTCTCCTCGTCTTCTGGAGTGGTCCAGGAGGGCAGGGAGGCAGGATCCAGCCCGACCGATCTCAGTGCGGACTCCCACACGCCTTCGGTGTTCTCGGCGAAGAGGAGGTCCTCGGACAGGGGTGCCGTGAGCCAGTCGTTGCGCACGATCTCGTCCATCAGCTGACCGTCACCCCACCCGGCATAGCCCAGAAGGAGACGGAAGTGTTCCGGTGGGTCCTGGGCGATGCTGTCCAGATCCTCCAACTGCTGGCCGATTCGGATGCCAGCCTGGATCTCGGTGGTGGTGTCGGCGTACCGGCGGCCGTCCTCCGCACCCCGATCTCGAAAGAGGATCGTGCCCATCTGAGACTGGACGGGACCGCCGAAGAACGCGGCGGCATCCTTCGCCCCCCGCCAGCCGATCTCCATGCCGTCGAGGATGTCCTGGATCAGCAGCTCGGTCGGGCGGTTGACGATGAACCCGACGCTTCCCTCTTCGTTGTGGTGGACCAGCAGAACCACGGCCTTGTGAAAAAAAGGGTCCAGAACCTGGGGCATGGCCAGAAGCAGGACCGGAGTTTCGAGGTCTGTGGCAGCCACGGACATGGACTTCATCTTATCCCGACTGTTGGGCGCGCCGGTCGTTCCTGAGCAGCTGGGCAGGAAGAAGAAAGGCCGCGCTGTCGCGCGGCCTCGAACTGGCTGGTTGCGGGGGCAGGATTTGAACCTGCGACCTTTGGGTTATGAGCCCAACGAGCTACCGGACTGCTCCACCCCGCGTCAGTTTTCGCCGCCCTTGCGGGCGGGGAAGTAATGTTGGCATACCCTCGGCAGCGCTGTCAATTGCCCCGGCCATCGACAGGGTAGGGTGTGGGACGACCCTTGTGTTGCTTGAGAGAGGACGGGTTTGCGGGTACTCTAGTCTGGGTCTGGACCTTGGCCCCGACGTTGGTGAGACGCGAAAAGGCCCCGTGATCGGAGCCTTCGAACAAGTGGAGGAGACCATGTTTCTGATCGAGGAGATCGTGGCGAGGGAGATTCTCGACTCGCGGGGCAACCCGACGCTCGAGGTCGACTGTCTGCTGGAAAGTGGTGTGGTAGGGCGGGCCGCCGTGCCCTCGGGTGCGTCGACGGGAAGTCGTGAAGCACTCGAGCTCCGGGACGGCGGTAAGCGATACCAGGGCAAGGGTGTGCTGAAAGCGGTCCAGCATGTCGAGGGAGAGCTGGCATCCGAGCTCAGGGGGATGGACGTCCGGGATCAGGCGGCGATCGACCGCATGATGGTCGAAATCGACGGGACTCCAGCCAAAAGCCGACTAGGCGCCAACGCCATGCTCGGTGTCTCCCTGGCGGTGGCCAAAGCTGCTGCCGAGGCCTGTGGATTGCCGTTCTACGCCTATCTGGGTGGCCCCGCTGCCACCGTGTTGCCGGTACCCATGCTGAATGTGCTCAACGGCGGCGTCCATGCCGACAACTCCGTCGACATCCAGGAATTCATGCTCGTTCCATGGGGCTTCGAGTCCTTCTCCGACGCGCTCCGTGCCGGGACCGAGGTCTACCACTGTCTCAAGGGGGACTTGAATAAGGCGGGTCAAGCGACGGCGGTAGGGGATGAATGAGGATATGCAACCAACCTCGAGAGCAATCGATACGCGCTCGATCTGTAGCTCTAGGCCATCTGCAATACGG
>JARFQS010000584.1 GCA_029287645.1 Thermoanaerobaculia bacterium
CTCCAGAAGCTCTTTCATGTCGACTGTTCCGCTCGAGGTTCCAACATCACTTACCGACATCCTGGCGCTCCTTCAGCTGGTCTTCTGGATGAAATGGAGGTAGAGCTCGGTGCCGTCCTCTTCGACGGTCTCCTGCTCCAGGAGCTCGATGTTCTTGCCGATCTTGGCCCAGCCCTGGAAATCCTTGATGGAGCCACGGTCGGTGCTGATGATCCTGAGTACCTGCCCTTCGGCCAGCTCGCCGATCTTCTTGCGAGCCTTGACCACAGGCATGGGGCAGTTCAGGCCCTTGGTGTCGAGAGTCTCGTCGTAGTGGACTTCAGTCATGAGTCGCGTCCTCTTCTGCCGCAGATACGGCTGCCGAATCCCAGGTAGATGTACGTCGCTGCGCGGACAAATAGCTGCGTTGAATCTAGGATACCCCTGGTGGTATTGTCAAGCGTCTCTGGATTCAGTAATAAGTACGGAGATCTTGTCGCCGCGGTGAGTCGATCACGGACTCGTCGAGATCTCATGAAAGCGAGGAGGAAGAACCCATGACACCAGCCGATTCCTCAGCCACCGAGTGGCAGCCAGCACAGCTGCTGGAGCACCTGGAACGGGAAGACGATCTCTTCATCTTCGACGTTCGTAACGAGGACGAGTACGAAAGTTGGAAGATCGAGGGCAAGAAGAAGATCCCGATGGTCAACGTGCCGTACTACGAGATGCTCGAGGTCGATGAGCACGACGACGTGGTCGACACCTTCGTAGATTTTCTCGAAGGCGCCTGGATGGAAAAACTGCCCAAGGACGTGCCGATTCTGGCGGTCTGCGCCAAGGGCGATACTTCGGAGTTCGTCGCAGAAGCCATGCGACGGCTGGGCTTGAGCGCTTTCAACATGGCGGGCGGCACCAAGGCCTGGGGCGACTACTACCATGTGCAGGCCATCGAGGAGACGGAGCATCGCAGCGTCTACCAGATCAGTCGACCGGCGCGCGGATGCCTGAGCTATCTGGTCGGCAGCGCCGGAAAGGCCGCGGTCATCGATCCGCTGCGCCACGAGCAGCACTATTTCGACCTGGCGGCCGAGAAGGGCCTGGAGATCGTCCTGGTGCTGGACACCCACGGCCATGCGGATCACATCAGCGGCGGACCGGCGATCGCCGAGCATACGCAGTCGCCCTACTACCTCCACCCCTATGACGGGATTCACCCGATCGATGTGTTGCCGGCGAAGATCCCGTATCTCTTCACGAGAGACGAGCAGAAGTTCAAGGTGGGCGAGAGCACCATACACACCTTTCACATTCCGGGTCACACGCTCGGGAATCTCGCCTTCTTGCTAGACGGTAAATATCTCTTCACGGGCGACAGTATCTTCATCAAGTCGATCGCGCGGCCCGATCTGGGCGGGCATGGCGACACCTGGGCGCCCATCCACTACCACTCGCTGCGGCGATTGATGGACCTGTCGGATGACGTGATCGTGCTGCCGGCCCATTTCGCGACCCTCGCCGAGGAAAATGGGAACGGGCTCTTCGCGGATTCACTCGCCGAGCTCAAGAAGGTCAACGAGGGCCTACAGATGGTGGAGAAGGGTGAGGAGGAGTTCGTCAGCTACATTCTGGCGAGCCTGCCCAAGTTCCCGGAAGAGTACATCGAGATCAAGCGCGTCAATGCGGGCCTGGTGGAGGTCGGTGAGGCGAAGGCCTCCGAGTTGGAGCTGGGCAAGAACATCTGCGCGCTGTCGGAAGCTTACGAGGAGGACGAGGCGGCGGCGGGCTGATTCTGGGCTTCGAACTCCCTCATAGTTGGTTCACCCCGCTGAATCCAAAACGGCCCGAAGTCGTAAGACCTCGGGCCGTTCGGGTTGTTCGACTACCAATTCTGGAAGTCAGTCGTTGTTGTCGGGCGTTTCCGGCTCCGCTGCCGGTGGTTCCGGATGAGGCTCCATGAGGTACTCTCGTAGACCTTCCATGTTGGTGGAGAGTGACTGATACTGTTTGCCCTGCTTGGTCAGCTTGGCAGATCCAGGCTTGCGCACATGGCAGGCTGTGCACTTGCCGAAATCCTGCCTCAGGTGGTCATATCCGGCGAAGGAGCCCATCAGCTCGTAGTACTTGCCCTTGTCGGTCATCAGTTTGCTGCCGGGCTTGTCATGGCAGACCGTACAACTAACTTCTTCCTTGGTGGCTATCGCCTTGGTGGCAAAAGCCGAACCGGCAGGAATCAGCTGTGCTGCCAACGCCACGGCAGTGATACCAGCAATGATCCAGAGTCTCTTCATGATCTTGATCTCCTGAGGAGCCTATCGGCTCCTCGCTTGGGGTCACTTCCTCGCCCAGGCCCACGAAATGCCGAAGGCGGCCGTCCACTGACTGTGCTCGACCGTCGTTCCCGGACCGAAAGGATTCACCTGGGGATTGGGGTTGTTGTTGGTCTGAGATGCGTTGAAAGCGTGCTCGATCCCGAACTCATAGGAGATGCTGCCCGCCAGGTAGCTGAAGCCGAATGAAAGGTGGTCTTCGACATTGGCGGGAAACAGCGGGTTGAGGGTGTCGTCGGGAACCGGATTCTCACCGTAGTTGTAGCCTGCCCTCAGGGTCAACGCGTCGTTCACCCGGTAGTCGGCGCCGAGAGCGTAGACCCATTGATCCTTCCAGTTGAAGACGAAGGGTAGGACTACCTCGTTGAAGGGCGGTGGCAGGGGTGAGTCGGGGTTCTTGCCTGTTACCGTGATGGTGTCGATGGCGTCATCCCAGTAGTTCTTCTTGATATCGAGGGCCAGTACCCATTTGTCGTTGGGTCGCAGGGCGAAGCCGACGCCGGCCTGGGCCGCGAACGTGAATCCGTCCACGTCCGCTTGGTACCCGACCTTCTGTCCGATGAATGGGAAGCCGTTGTAGTTGACCGTCAGGTCCCCTCCGGTGAAGTCGCTCTGGGTCTCGGTCTGATAGATGGCGCCTACAGAGAACTTGGGTGTCGCTCGCCACATCCATCCAAGACGGAAGTTGTACTGGAGACCTCCAGCTGTGCCCATTTCCACTCCAGGAAAGCTGAAAGCCGGATTCTCGGTATTGAAGAACGAGGTCTCGGGGTAGAAAGCGAAAGCGACATCTGCGTAGCCTACGTTGGCAGCGAGTCCCAGCGACATGTCATCGCTGATGGCATAGGACACCGTAGGTACGAGTGTTCCGAATCGCACTTCGCTGTCCGTCTTGTCCTGGGTGCCGAAGAATGTGTTGGTGTTCTTGAATGTGGCACCCATACCGCCCTGGGCAATCATTCCAATTCCCCAGGACCACTTCGACTCCTTGCCAGCACGCACATAGGCGAAGGAGGGTAGCGGAAAGTAGCTGCTCTCGGAATCGATCGGCGATGGGTTGGCCATATTCTGGAAGGTCAACGATGGGACCAGCACCGCGAGATTGGCCGAGAAGTGATTCCCCTGGAGTTGGGAAATGCCGGCCGGGTTGAAATTGATCGCCAGAGTTCTGTCCGAGATCGCGAGATTGGCACCACCTCGACCCACGGTCTCTGGTCCATAGCCAGTGAGGTACATTCGGTTGGTGGCAGGCAGATTATCCGGAACCACGAGAACCATGACCAGCAACAGTAGCGGCCAGGCACGGATGATTCGTCTATACATGAGAGTCTCCTGAGAAGCGCAGTGCTTGTAGGGCGAGGAACGTTCCTCTGCGCAGATGTCTACCGGCTCAGATGAAGATGATCTGGGATCCGGCGCTCTTGTCGTAGAAGTCCATTACCGTGAGGACCTCGTCTACTTGCGGCACTAGGTCGCCTTCTTCCAGCTTGAACATGTCCATCGCCATGCGACAGGCATAGAGCTCGGCCCCGCTGTCGGACAGCATCTCGATGAACTCCCGCACGGGCGGGATCTCGAGATCGTCCATCTGCTTCTTCATCATCTTGGTGGCCATGGCCTCCATTCCCGGTAGTCCGCCGACCATGGTCGGTATGGGCATGGAAGGGTTGCCGACGGTAGCCACGTGTAGGCTGTCGATCTTCTTCTCGGTAATGATGTCGAGGCCCCAGAAGGTGAAGAACACCATGGCTTCGATGCCCATCATGCGGGCTCCATTGGCCATCACCAGGCCGGGGTAGGCCATATCCAGCGTGCCTTTCGAACAGATGATGCTCACTCTCTCGATCGGCTCCCGTTCAGGTTTCGTGTCCGCTTCCATGGCCTGCCCAGTGGTCGCGGCTTCTTCGATTGTCGTCGTTGTCATTGTTTGTCTCTCAGTTCTTTCTTGAAATCGAGCTTGATTGCCAGATCGATGCTCGACTCTATGGATTGACTGGTTTAGATGCAGCCCTGGGGCTTCGGCAGGCCGGAAACCATGGCGGCCAGCTTGCCGGGGCCCTTCGGAAACAACTGGTACAGCTCCTTCATGTTGACGCCTGAGTTCTTCGAGATCCGACGCAGCCCCGGCGGCGTTCCCTGCTTGGCCGCATCTTCGCGGCAGAAGGTGATCACCTTCCAGTGCTGATCGTTGAGCTCGTCGATGCCGACCTCTTGCGCGATCGCTTCGGCGACTTCTGGCGTCCACTGACTGCTATCCACCAGAAAACCCTCATCGTTGACTTCGATGGAGCTCCCTGCATACTCGACTACTGGCATCTGTGTGCCTCCTTTCAACAAATTTCTGCTACGGATTCGAAACGTGTAATTTCGATAGTTGTCTCTGTTCGGCTAAGCGGTCTCTGCGTCGGCGGCAAGCTGGGGCGGCCGCTTCTTGCCCACCATCGACATCTGGTTCGGTACCGGAATCGGATGGCCGGGCAGCAGAGCGTGCCAATAGACATGACGGAACATGAGCTTGCCCCAGTGGTTGAACTTGCTCTCCTTGAGCAGCGGGAAGGGGCCTACTGTCGGCAGCGGGTAGACACCCGGCAGCGGCTCCTGCTCGTAGTTGAAGTCGATCAGCATGGCCCGCCCGTAGCCGCTCTCGATGAAGCAGTTGGCGTGGCCGTCGAAGACCGCCTTGGGGCTCTCGCCTTTGATCAGGTGCAGGACGTTGTCGACGACAACCTCGGCTTGAAAGTGGGCTACGGAGCCGGCCTTCGATGTGGGCAGGTCGGTGGCATCGCCCAGCACGAAGATGTTGTCGTGGTTGTTGGCGATCAGGCTGTGGCGATCGGTGGGGATGAAGGCCAGGTCATCGCCCAACCCCGAGTCCTCGATGAACTGGGCTCCCATGTGGGTAGGGATCGTGATCAACATGTCGAACGGCACTTCGCGCTCGTCGTAGGAGAGCAACACCTTGCGATCGACGTCCACCTCGCTGGCGTTGTACTCGGCTTCGACCTTGATACCGCGGTCATCGAGGATGCCGCCCAGGGCCTTCGCAGCGATGGGCTTCGTGAAGGCTCCGTCGAGAGGCGTGACGTAGATCAGCTCGACGTTGTCCCGAATGCCCTTCTCAGTGAAGAACGACTCCGCGAGGAAGGTGATCTCGAGAGGTGCCACGGGGCACTTGATGGGCATCTCGACGGTGTTTACCACGACGCGGCCGCCTTCGAACGTCTTCAGGGCGTCGCGCATGGCGACCGAGCCTTCGAGCGTGTAGAAGTCGAAGATGCTCTTCTGCCACTCGTCACCAAGCAGGCCAGGCGTCTCCTCGGGTCGAATGTGGGACCCGGTGGCGATGACCAGGAGGTCGTAGGAGACCTTGTCGTCGCCGTCCAGGATGACCTGGTTGTTGTCGGCGTCGACCTGCTGCACCTGACGCTGAATCCACTCGATTCCCTTGCCGAGAGTGCCCTTCCGAGGGCGGATGGTCTTCTCCGGCGTTTGCATCTCGAATGGAACGAAGATCAGATCCGGCTGAAACAGGTGCTCGGTATCCGGATCGATGATCTTGAGAGCCCAGTCGGAGGGCAGCTTCTTGCGGAGCATGTTGGCGACGGTGGTGCCCGCCGTGCCGGCTCCGAGTATCACTAGATTCTTCATGAAAGTTCCTTTCTCTTGATCCTTACTCGTGCTCTGTACTTAGCATCGAGCGTGCCAACTCTATAAACTACTGATAAGAGGAGGCTTATGGTGATTGTGTTTCGTTACAGGCTCTTTACTGAAACGTAACGTTGGAACGTTTCGTGTCTATTGTAACCTGATGTTGCAACATGTCGTTTCTCCGTTGGCCCGCAGTTGCTCCGAAAGTGGGTGGCACCTGCTCCGAAAGTGGGTGGCACCTGTCGTCAGGCGACCGTGTGACCCATGAAAGTGGGTGGCACCTTTGGGTTTGTGGTGGTGAAACGGCAGAAAACGGGTGGCACCAGGCTACTTGAGGAGGCCGTGCTCGCGCATTTTGCGCCAGAGGGTCGTGCGACTCATGCCGAGGGCCTCTGCGGCTTCGGTGCGCCGCCACTGGTGGGCCTCGAGAGCTGCTCGAAGGCTCTCGGCTTCCGGATCCGTCTCAGCGGAGGGCGCGGCAGCCCCAGGTGATGACTCTGGCGCGGGCTCCAGATCCGGGGAGGGGCGGAAGGGGCGGGTCACGGTCACCGGCAGAGGCTCGGCGCCGGACACCTCGAGGGGAAGGTCCTGCGGATGCAGAGTCTGGCTCTTGCTGACCGCCACCGCATACTCGAGCGCATTCTCCAATTCGCGGACGTTGCCAGGCCAGGAGTAACGGAGAAGCGCCCGCATGGCGTCCGGAGACAGCCGCACCGACCGATCGTGCCGGGCGCCTACGCGAGCCAGGAGATGTCGGGCCA
>JARFQS010000590.1 GCA_029287645.1 Thermoanaerobaculia bacterium
GTAGGGTAACAACGAGAAGGTATGCGAATGCGCGCGGCACCATGAGGTGCACGCCATGGAGGCGTCGAAGCGGCCAACGGGGGTGTACCGTACCCAAATAACCACGCATACGTGCGCTTCCCGAATGAGTCGAAATCATGCCGACGAACTACACGAGGGCAGTCGCGGCGGGCGTCACGAAAGCAGTGGGTCGGGCGTCGCCTCCGGTGGCTCAAGGGGCTAGCGATTCACGTGTCGCCTGAAGTCTACTCCCAGAATCAGACCCGCGGCGATGAAGTTGGCCAGGGTGAAGGAGCCTCCGTATGACAGGAAGGGTAGAGGTATTCCGGTAATCGGCACCAGGCCGACCACCATGGCCGTGTTGTAAAGGACATGGAATGCGAAGCCCGACAGGAGCCCCACGATCAAAAGTATTCCCGCCCGGTCACGGGCGCGCAGTGCGACCTTGGTCCCGTTGAGGATGTAGAGAGCATAGAGGATGAGTACCGTAGCCACACCGATGAATCCCCATTCCTCGGCCAGCACCGCGAAGATGAAGTCGGTGTGGCGCGCCGGAAGAAAGCGCAGCTGACTCTGTGTGCCCTGCTGGTAGCCGCGACCGGTGAGCTGGCCCGATCCGACCGCGATCTTGCTCTGGCGGAGCTGATAGCCGGCGCCCTGAGGATCACTCCCCGGCGAGATGAAGGTCCGAACCCGGTCCTTCTGGTAGTCCAGCATCACTAGATTCCACCCGACCACGGCCAGCACGAGGCCTATCGCGGCACCGACAGCGAAGTATCTCCACGGCACCCCGGCCACCACCAACATGCCCCCCAGCATGGGGACGTACATTACCGCTCCGCCGAGATCCGACTCCAGTGCCACGAGCACCATGGGAAGCGCGACGATGGCTGTGGCCGTCAGGATCTGGCCGAGGCTCAGGTAGCGTCGATTGATCCCCGCCAGGTAGCGAGCCAGGAGCAGGGCGGTGGTGATCTTCGCGAACTCCGAGGGTTGGAGACGGTAGGCTCCGAATCCCAGCCAACTCCGAGCCCCGCCTGCCTCTTTTCCCACGAACAAGACCAGCAGCAGCAGAACCATGGAGATCACGTAGATGGGGATCGAGAATTTGGTGAGGAATTGGTAGTCGAAACTGAAGGCCACCACGAAGACCACCAAGCCCAGGCCCAAGAAGATGGCCTGGCGCGGCAGGTAATCGATCGACAGCTCGGAGCTGGCGCTATGGACCGTGACCAGACCGATCACCGAGATCAATAGCGCCGCGATCAACAGAGCCCACCGCACGGTGGCCAGCTGCCTCAGGAATGGCCGCTCGTCAGGAAGGCTGGCTGTTGTCGAGATAGTCCCGGAAGTAGATCTCATAGAGTCGCTTCGCCAGGGGCGCCGCCGCGGTCGAGCCATGACCACCATGCTCCACCAGTACGACGACCACCAATTGTCTGTCTCCGGCGGTCGCATAGGACGCGAACCAGCCGTGATCTCTCTGTTCGTAAGGCAGATCTTCGCTCTTGATCCAGGTCTCCTGCGCCACCACCTGGACCGTACCCGTCTTTCCCGCCACTTCGATCCCCGGCACCTTGGCCGCGTAGCCAGTGCCTCTCTGGTCGTTGACCACCGACCACAGGGCCGCCCCGATGCGCTCGAAGATCCAAGTCTCCACCGGCAGCTGCCTCTTCTCGACCACGGAGGAGTCGGCAGCGACACGTGGCGTCACCTGAGTTCCCAGGCTCGCCACCGAGGCCATCAGTGAGGCGATCTGCAGCGGCGTCACCAGGACCGGCCCCTGCCCGATCGCCACCGAGATCGTCTCACCTGGATACCAGGGAGTGCCTCGTCGCCGCTCGCTCCACTCCGGGTCCGGCACCAGTCCTTCTCGCTCTCCCAGGAGATCGATACCGGTGGGGTGGCCGAGACCCAACTGGCGCGAGTACTCGGCGATCCGCGTGATGCCGAGCTCTTGGCCCAGGTGGTAGAAGTAGACGTCGCACGACTCCTTGATGGCTCGATGCAGGGACACGTGGCCATGGCCCGCCTGTTTCCAGCACCGCCAACGACGGTTGTAGATCCTCGTCGAGCCTCCGCACCAGACGGTCTCCTCGGGTCCGATGAGGCCCTCGGAGAGGCCCGCCGCGGCCATGACGATCTTGAAGACGGAGCCGGGCGAGTAGGTGTTCTGGATGACCCGGTTCTGTAGCGGGTCCTGGGGCGCTTCGATCAGGTTGCGCCAGGCATCCCGATCCAACCGTCGGGAGAAGATATTGGGGTTGTAGGAAGGTGCCGAGACCATGGCTCGAATCTCCCCGGTCGCCGGATCGAGCGCCACGGCCGCGCCCGCCTTGCCCTCGAAATAGCGGGCTGCCTCCTGCTGCAAGTCCAGGTCGAGACCGAGATTCAGAGCTTGGCCGGATTCGGCAGGATCCCGGCCGTACTCCTCTTTGAATCGGCCCCGCGAGTCGACGATGACAGCTCGTTGGCCATCGACACCTCGCAAGGTCTCGTCGAAGGCCAACTCGACTCCTTTTCGGCCGATCAGGTCACCCGGCCTCAAAGATTGTGCCTCTCTGGCCAAATCCCGCTCGTTGACCTCACCGAGGTAGCCCAACGTGTGAGCGGTGATCGGACCGTTGCGGTACAGGCGCAGATGACCCACCTCGATCGTAAACTCCGGAAACTCGAGGCCCGCCGCTTCGATGGCTGCCACCTCGGAGAGCGACAGAGCCTCGGCAATCAGGATCGGACGGAACGAGCCGACCCCACCGCCCTCGTCGAGAGCCTCCCGAAGCTCGCTTGCCGGTTCCTTCAGACAGCGCTCCGCAAAGGTCAGCGCCCTGTCCAGATCCTGACTCTGAGAGGGGTCGAGCATCAGATTGTACGAGGGCACATTCTCTGCCAACAGACGGCCCTGCCGCTCGTAGATGAGTCCCCGGGGAGCCTTCAGGGGCAATTCCCTGACCCTGTTGTTCTCGGCCATCTCCAGGTAGTAGTCCCCAGACACGACCTGCACGAACCAGAATCGGGCGGCAATCAGGAGGAGAAACCCGAAGAGCACCCATTGCAGCCTCGGCAGCCTCAGTAGAAGGTCCTCTTTGTGCTCGCGAACTTGCCTCATGGCTCCTCGTCTTGTCTCATCCTTCGAACCGGATTCGCGTCTTGCGGGTCCGGCGCCACATCTCTACTCGGGACCGCATCCGTCGGTTCGCCAAATAGAGCGCTCCCCCCAGTAGCCCGGTGGTGGCGACTTTGACCAGAACCCAAGAGTACTGCGGCAGGTCCGTATCGGTGAGAAACAGCAGGGTGATGCCCAACAAGATCAACTGCTGAGCTGCAGCGGCGACAGCGAAGACCAGAAGCGAACTGGCGGCTCGCTGAATCACCAATCGCTGGGCCGTAATTGCGGTGCCATAACCGATGACCGTATTGGCGATTCCGTAGAGACCGAAGTAGCCACCCGTCACTCCATCTGTGACCAGGCCGGCTACCATCCCTCCGAACATCCCGGCCACGCTGTTGCCGTCCATGGCATTGAAGACGACGATAACCAGGAAGAAATCCACGGCCAGGGAGAACTGCGGAAACAAGGCCACCCCTGCCACGTGCAGCAGCGTCGCGACACCCAGTGCCAGCACGAACCTAAGGCTGCGCATCGGGCAACGCCTCCTTTACGGCTTCCGGTACGGTCTCCTCTTTGAGGACGTAGACCTGGTCCAATAAGCCGAAGTCCACCTTCGGAATCACCCGAATCTCGTAGAACAGCGCATCGCCCGGAATGGCGGCCGCGATCGTCCCCACCGGAATGCCGCGCGGATATACACCGTCGATCCCGGCGGTAACTACCACGTCTCCGACCCTCACGTCGGCCTGCAGCGAGACGTAGTCGAGCTCGAGATTGCCTCGACCGGCACCCTTGGTAACGCCTTGCCGATGGGTGCGCTCGATCATCACTCCGACACTCGCCGCACGGTCCGTGATGAGCTGCACCTTGGCATAGGGTCCCGCTACCAGCACGACTCGGCCCACCAGCCCCTTTCCCGAAACCACCGGCTGGTTGACCCGTACGGTGTCGGGTGCTGTGCTCAGAATTGCCGTCTGCAGCCATGAGGCGTAGTCGATGTAGACGAGATCGGCCACCTGTAGGTCGGCTTCGAAGGCTCGAGTGTAGCTCAGAGCCTCGGCCAGGTGATCCAGATCCTTCTGCAGCCCAAAGTTGCGGATCGATTCCTCGCGCAGCTCTCCTACTTCCTCGCGCAGGCGGAGATTCTCTGCCAGAAGGGTGCGCCGAAGCGCCATGTTCTCGCTGAAACCGGTGACGCCGCTTCCCACCCAGGAGACGAAGCCGGTGATCGGCGACACCAGGCGGACCATCCCTGCCTCGAGGTAGCTGCTCTTGCCATCCGGATTGCGGATCTGGGCGGTCAGCAGGATCAGCTGCCCGACGAGCAGGACGATCAGTAGCCAGCGCGCCTGACGTTCACTCAGCGGATAGAGACCTTTCGCAGCAGGTCGATGTCTTCGAGGACCCGCCCCGTTCCCAGAACCACGGAGGATAGAGGATCTTCGGCCAACACGACAGGAAGCCCTGTTTCGTTTCGCAGTCGCTGGTCGAGCCCCCGAAGCAGTGATCCCCCGCCCGAGAGGACGATCCCCTTGTCCATGATGTC
>JARFQS010000616.1 GCA_029287645.1 Thermoanaerobaculia bacterium
CGAGAGCTCGCCGATCTGTACACGGATGCGATGCACGGTCTCGGCACCATGCGCCCGCGCCTCCGTCTCGACACGGGCCAGTAGGGCGCTCACGATGGAGTACTCGTGCATGATCCAGCGTTCTACTCCAGCACAGTCGAGGCCAAGCTGCGCGGCATTGTCTCACAGACCCGACCCCGACGAACCTACCCAATAGGACAGTGGCCCAGGCTACCCCCCCACGATAAATGGACTACCCCTGAGGGTATTTGTCGAGGCCTGTGGAAGATGTCACAAATAGGCCACAGTTTGGAATGCGGCACAAGCAATGGTCCGTAACCACTAAACGCGGAGGTGGATATGTTGCTGCCAAGAGTTGTGAAAGGGGTGTCCAGTGAAGAAATGCTGGACAGAGGCGTAGATCGCCGAGACTTCTTGAAGATCTGCAGCATCGCGGCCGCAGCCATCGGATTGCCGGCAGGTGCCGGTGTGAAGATGGCGGAGGCCGCAATGGCAGGTCAGAAGCCCTCGGTGATCTGGCTGTCGTTCCAGGAGTGCACCGGCTGCACCGAGACCTTGTTGCGTACGCGCTTCCCCGGTCTCGCCGAGCTGATCCTGGATCTGATCTCGCTGGACTACCACGAGGCTCTCATGGTGCCCTCGGGTCATCTGGCCGAAGAGGCCCGCATGGCCGCGATGGAGGCGCACAAGGGCAAGTTCATCTTGGTGGTCGAGGGGGCGATACCCGAGAAGGACGACGGGATCTACTGCATGATCGGTGGCCGCACGGCCCTCGACATCCTGAAGGAGGCGGCCGAGATGGCCGGAGCGATCGTCGCGATCGGGTCCTGCGCTTCCTGGGGTGGCATCCCATCGGCCGATCCCAACCCGACCGGAGCTACCGGCGCACCGCAGATCCTCGAGGGCAAAACCGTCGTGACCATCCCCGGTTGCCCGGCCAACCCCTACAACTTCCTCGGCACGGCTCTGCAGTACGCCACCTTCGGCACGCTGCCGGAGCTCGATGAGCTGGCCAGGCCCAAGTGGGCCTACGGCCGGACCATCCACGAGCACTGCCCGCGCCGGGCACACTTCGACGCAGGCCGGTTCGCAGAGGCCTACGGAGACGAGAAGCACCGCGAGGGCTACTGCCTGTACAAGCTCGGCTGCAAGGGGCCGGTGACACACGCCAACTGCTCGGTTCAGGCATTTGGCGAGGTCGTGGATGCCTGGCCCATCGGGCTGGGTCACCCCTGCGTCGGCTGCACGGAGCAGAAGGTCCTGTGGCAGACATCGATTACCGACACGGTGGACATCGAGCGTCCGACCAATCCCGACACCTACCCGTCGATCGGCGCCCCGCAGGGCAAGGTCGGAGCGGTGGCGACGGGTGTGGCCGGACTCGTGGCGGGAGGCCTGCTGGGTGCCGGCTATGCCGCCTCGAAGAAGATCGGTGACGAAGCCGAGGAGGAGGAGAGCTAGCCATGGCATTCGATCGACGCTCACTGCTCAAAGGCATGGCCGGTGCCAGTGCCGCAGCGGTGGCGAGCGCGTCGCCTGTCAAGGCTGCCCGCGAGCGCAAGACGGTTCCGGAAGACGCTCGCGGCATGCTCTACGACACCACCCTGTGCATCGGGTGCAAGGCCTGCGTAAGGGCCTGCAAAGAGGCCAACAACCTGCCGGCCGACACCAGCACCCCAGGGATGGAAAACTTCGACGCTCCCACCGATCTGAACGAATACACCAAGAACATCATCAAGCTCTACAGGGAAGGCGATCGCCGCTCCTATGTCAAGCGCCAGTGCATGCAGTGCGTGGACCCGGCGTGCGTCGGGGCCTGCATGATCGGCGCCTTCCGCAAAGAGAAGTACGGTGTGATCACCTGGGACAAGGATCGTTGCATCGGCTGCCGCTATTGCCAGATGGCCTGCCCGTTCAACATTCCGAAGTTCGAGTGGTCCAGCATCAACCCCGACATCGTCAAGTGCGAGTACTGCCGACAGCGAGAGGGGGACAAACAGTGGGAGCCCGCATGCTGCGAGGTCTGCCCGCGTGAGGCCGTCATCGCCGGCACCTACGAGGAGCTGCTGACGGAAGCCAGGCGGCGACTCGAGACCTACCCCGATCGCTACGAGCCGAAGATCTACGGTGAGAAGGATCTGGGTGGCACGCAGGTGCTCTACCTGTCGCACGTGCCGTTCGAGAAGCTGGGCTTCGAGTTCGACAGCGAAGAGCCGGTCCCCGAGCTCCAGCAGACCATTCAACACGGCGTCTATCAGGGCTTCATCGCCCCGGCGGCGCTGTACGCCATGTTGGGGGTCGTGATGTGGCGCAATCGCAAGAAGAGCGGTCTGCCGGAAGAGGGGGGTGAAGCATGAGCAGCCAAGCCCAACCTCTAGGCGGTCCGGCTCTCGGCAAGGTCAGCAAGTGGATTCTGTGGCTCGGAATTGTCGGTGTCGTGCTCATTCTGTGGCGTTTCGGCGTCGGTCTGGGCCGATCGACGGGCCTCAACGACGGATATCCGTGGGGTCTTTGGATCGCCTTCGACGTCGTCACCGGCACGGCCCTCGGCTGTGGCGGTTTCGCCATGGCGCTGCTGGTCTACATCTTCAACAAGGGCAAGTACCATCCGCTGGTTCGCCCGGCGATCTTGACCAGTGCGCTGGGATACTCCCTGGCGGGCCTGGCGATCGCCATCGACGTGGGCAAGCCGTGGTTCATCTGGCGCATTCCGCTGGGTGGTTTCCCCGACATGGGCAAGTACAACTGGAACTCCGCCCTGCTCGAGGTGGCACTCTGCGTGATGGCCTACGTGATCGTGCTCTGGATCGAGCTCTCGCCGGCGTTTTTCGAGAAGTGGAAGGACAGCCCGAAGGAGGGGCTGGCCAACTTCTCGAAGAAGGCCTACGGGATCGTCAACAAGCTGTTGATCTGGATCATCGCGCTCGGCGTGCTGCTGCCGACCATGCATCAGTCGTCCCTGGGTAGCCTCATGCTGCTCTCGGGCCCACGACTGCACGGCCTGTGGAACACGCCTCTGCTGCCGCTGCTCTTCCTGATGTCCTGCATCGTGATGGGTTACGCGGTGGTGGTCATGGAAGCAGCGCTGTCGAGCCGGTTCTTCGGTCGGCCGTCCCACAAAACGATGCTGGCGGACATCGGCAAGGTCGCCGCCTACATCTCCTGGGCCTACCTGGTCATCCGCTTCGTGGAGCTCGCGCTGCGCGGGCGGCTCGGCCTGATGTTCCAGTTCAACGTCTACTCTCTGATGTTCTGGATCGAGATCGTCTGCTTCGCGGTTCCCGCCGTGATGTTGATGAGCGCCCAGAAACGTCAGGACCTCGGACACCTCTTCCGAGCCGCCATGTTGCTGATCGTCGCCGGTACGCTGTACCGCTTCGACACCTATCTGGTGGCCTTCATGCCGGGAGAGAACTTCTCGTACTTCCCGACCGTGCCGGAGATGTTCGTCACGATCGGAATTGTCGCAATCGAAATCTTGCTGTATGTGGCCCTGGTCACGGTCTTTCCGATCCTGGCCGGCAGACCCACCACAGCGGAAGCCCATTAGGAGGACATTGGAATGAGTAGACGGATCACAGTCGACCCGATCACTCGTATCGAGGGCCACCTGCGTATCGACGTGGAAGCTGTCTCTTATACACATCTCCGAGCCCACGAGACCAACGAC
>JARFQS010000069.1 GCA_029287645.1 Thermoanaerobaculia bacterium
GGGCTATCGAGATCAACGCCAAGGCTCTTTCCTGGACGCTCTTGCCATGAAGATAGGCTGCGCCGAACTCCGTCATCACGTAGTGCACGTCCGCCCTCGTGGTGACGACACCGGCCCCGGGGCTCAGATTGCTCACGATGCGCGAGACGCTGCCATCGCGGGCCGTGGAGGGGAGGGCGATGATCGCTTTGCCCTTATGGGCGCGGGCGGCCCCACGATTGAAGTCCACCTGGCCTCCGACACCGGAGAAGAACTTCGTACCGATCGAATCGGCGCAGACCTGACCCGTCAGGTCGACTTCCAGCGCGACATTGATCGCCACCATCTTGTGATGTTGGCTGATGATGAACGGATCGTTGACGTATTCGGTGGGCTGGAAGCTGAACAGCGGGTTGTCGTCGATGTAGTCGTACAGCTTGCGGGTTCCGAGACAGAAGCTGGCGACGATCTTTCCCCGATCGAGTGTCTTTCGCGAACCGGTGACGACACCGGACTCGATCAGATCCACGATGCCGTCGGTGATCATCTCGGTATGGATACCGATGTCCTTCTTCTCCTCGAGAAACGACAGCAGCGCATGGGGAATGCGACCGATGCCGACCTCGATCGTCGAGCCGTCCTCGACCAGAGCCGCCACGTACTCGGCAATCTGACGGGTGTCCTCAGTGGCCTCCGCGTAGGTGGTCTCCAAGATCGGCTCATCGCTGGGGACCAGGACGTCCAGGTCGAATACGTGAACCTGAGACGAGCCATGAGTCCAGGGCATGTTGGGATTGACCTGGGCGATCACCAGGGAGGCATTTTCCGTCGCGCTTCTGACAATGTCGACAGAAACCCCGAGACTGCACATGCCGTTCTCGTCGGGAGGAGTTACCTGAATGAGCGCGGCGTCGAGCGGTAGCTGGCCGCTCGCGAACAGTCGCGGTATGTCGGACAGAAAGACGGGCGTGTAGTCACCCAGCCCCTCCTGAATGATCTCGCGGACGTTCTCGGCGATGAAGAAGCTGTTGATGCGGAAGTAGCGGGTCAGCTCCCGGTGTGCGTAGGGAGCTTCACCGAACGTCAGGAGATGAACGATCTCGGTATCCGGTAGCTCGGGACCTCGCTTGGTGAGCGCCCGCACCAGCTCGAGGGGCTCGGCGCAACCCGTCCCGATGAACACCCTCTGTCCTGGTCGCAGACTGGCCATGGCCTCGCCTGCCGTGGCAATCATGTCGGAGTACTTCTCCTGCCAGGCAGGATCGAAGCGGCTCATTCGTCCACCTCCTGGGGAGCCAACGCCATGCGGGCGTCGGCGACGTAGGACTCACCTCCCACCTGCCCGACGATAAATGGGTTGAGGTCCAACTCGACGATCTCGGGGTAGTCGGTCGACAGCTGGCTGATGCGCTGCAGGCCACCGGCGATCGCTTCCAGATCCACAGCCGATTCACCCCGCACCCCGGTCAGAAGAGCATAGGAGCGGGTGGCCCTCAGCATCTGCATGGCTTCCTCGGCCGTGATCGGGGCCAGGTGAAAGGTGACATCCTTCATGACTTCGACGAAGATACCTCCCAGACCGAACATCAGCATCGGTCCGAACTGCGGATCCCGGGTCATTCCCAAGATGACCTCGCGGCCCCGTCTGCCCATCGACTCGACATAGGCGCCGCGCACCCTGGCATCGGGAAGACTCCGTTTCGAGCGAAGCATGAGGAGATCGAAAGCATCTCTGACCTGCTCAGCCGTCGCCAGGTTCAGCCGCACGCCGCCCACATCCGACTTGTGGATGATGTCCGGTGAAACGATCTTCATGACCACCGGATAGCCGATCTGATTGGCGGCTTCCACCGCCTGACTGGAGGTCTCGACCAGTCTTCCCCGCGGTATGGTGAAATCGTAGGCGCGCAGGATCTCCTTGCCTTCCACCTCACCGATCTGGCTGAGCTTCATCCGCCGGTGCCAGCGGATCACCCGCTCCACGCGGCGTCGATTCACCGGGAATCGGGTTACGACCCTTGGGGGCCTGTCGCGCCAGGCGGCGTAATCCACCATCCCCCTGAGTGCTCGCACGGCCCTCTCGGGTGACGAGTAGCTCGGGATGTTCAGCGAAGTGAGAACCCGTCTGGCCTCCTCGACTTCATCGCCACCCAGAAAGGCCGCCACCAACGGCTTCTTGCCGTCGTGGGCCTCTGCCAGCTTGTGAGCCAGCTCGACAGGGCGGGTCATGTTCTGGGGCGTTGCGATCAACAGGACGGCATCGCAGAAGTCGCTGGCCTGGATGGTGTGGAACGCGGCCAGGTACCGATCGGGGTCCGCATCACCAATGACATCGACCGGATTGCCGACTGCCGCCTCGGCCGGCAGAACCGCTCGCAGCGCTTCCTGGGTGGCAGCATCCGGCGACGCGAGCTCGAGTCCGGAACCTTCCGCCGCATCGGCAGCCATGATGCCAGGCCCCCCGGCATTGGTGATGACCCCTAAGCGTCTACCCTGCGGAAGAGGTTGCATGGCGAAGGCCTGTGCATAGTCGAATAGGGACTCGAAGGACTCAGCCCGAATCACCCCGGCTCTCTTGAAGGCCGCCCAGTAGGCGATGTCCGCTCCCGCCAAAGAACCCGTGTGTGAGGACGCCGCTTTCGCTCCTGCGGCCGTGACACCCACCTTGAGAATGACGACCGGCTTGATGTCGGCCGCCTCCTGCGCCGCCGCGAGGAACCTTTCCCCGTCGTCGATGCTCTCGAGATAGCCGGTGATGACTCGAGTATTCTCGTCCTCTGCGAGGGCCTCCAGAAAATCGACTTCATTGAGGTCGGCCTTGTTGCCAAAGCTCACGGTCGTGCCCAGGCCAATCCCCTGACTGGCCGCCCAATCCAGAATCGCGACGCACAATGCGCCGGATTGCGAGATGACCGAGATGCCACCCGACGGCGGCATCACCGGTGCGAACGTGGCATTCAAGGCGTGGTGCGCGTTGATCAGTCCCACGGAATTGGGGCCCATGAGCCGTACCCGGTGCTTGCGGCAGAGATCGGCGATCCTCGCTTCGAGGTCGGCGCCGTCCTCCCCGACCTCCTTGAACCCGGCGGTCAGGATGACCATGGCTCCGACCCTGGCGGCCAGAGCCTCCTTCACTGCCGTTTCCACCTTGGCCACTGGCAAGGCGACCAGACAAAGGTCCACGGGCTCGCCGATCGACGAGATGTCCGGGTAACAGGTGCGGCCGAGGATCTCATCGGCGCCTGGGTTGATCGGATAGATCTTTCCCTCGAAGCCGCCCTGGATCAGGTTGGCCAGGACCTCGTGTCCGACCTTTCCCGGACTCCGAGAAGCCCCGAGGACGGCCACCGACTGCGGTTTCAGCAACGGCTCAAGCATGACTCGCGTCAGGTTCGTCGACCGGCCTCCTCGACAGGGCCCAGACCACCACCGCCGAGGCCGATGCCAGGAAGCACAGCACCCCGGCGAAGAGGAAGGCCAGAATGTAGTCCTGGGTCGCGTCGAACAGCACCCCGCCTACCGCGGGCCCGAGAATGCCGGCGACTCCGTAGGCGGTGAAGATCAAACCGTAGTTCATACCCAGATTCTTCGTGCCGAAGTAGTCGGCTGTCGCCGAGGGAAACAGGGCGAAGTTGCCACCGAAATTGAGTCCGACCCAGGCCGAAGCCAGGAAGACCGCCAACACGGAGTCGATTCCGGCCAGCAGCATGAAGACCAACCCCTGCCCCAGAAACATGATCATCATGGACCGTGGACGGTCGAGAATGTCGCTGATCTTGCCCCAGAAGATGCGACCGATGGCATTGAAGATGGCCAGAATGCCGACCGGCTCCACGAAGCGTCCGAAACTACCCATCCATTCGGGTGCGAACGTTCGACCGCCGAGGATCGTGCCCATCATCGGCTTCCACTGGCCGATGGCCAGCAGCCCCGAAGTGGCACCGAAAATGAAGGTCATCCACAGCATGACGGCCAGGGGGCGATTGAGCATCTCTCGCCAAGCCACCTCGCGCTGTGCCTTGACAACGGCCGGATCCGGGGTCCAGCCGGGCAGGCTCCACCCCTCCGGCGGATTCCTCAGCAGGGTGGCCCCGAGCAGCACACCGACGCCTGCCACCAGGCCGTGCAAGATGAAGAAGGCACGCCAACCGATCCCGAAGCCGGGTCCCTCCGCCACTCCGGTGCCGATCATCACGATCTGGAGCAGGCTCAGGCTCTCATCTCCGCCGCCTGGCGCCTGCAGCAGAACCGATGCCGGCCCCGCAAAGAAGAGCGCTCCGGCGCCGAATCCAGCGACCGCCAGGCCGGTAATCAGCCCCTTTTTGTCGGGAAACCACTTGACTGCCGCGGCAATCGGGCAGACATAGGCGAATCCGATGCCAGCCCCGCCGATGACCCCGTAAGTCAGGTACAAAGCCCAAGGGCGGTCGGGAGCCACCAGAAGAGCTCCTGCCAGAAACGAGATCCCGAGGAGAATGCCACCGATCGAGGCGACCTTGCGTGGCCCGATCCGGTCCTGCAGCCGGCCGGCAGGAATCATGACGATCGCGAACGTCGCCAATGTGACGGAGAAGGCCCACTGCGTCGTGGCCCGATCCCAACCCATCTGGGCCTCCAAGGGTTTGACGAAGACGCTGAAGGCGTAGAC
>JARFQS010000077.1 GCA_029287645.1 Thermoanaerobaculia bacterium
CTGCGGTGATTTTCTGCTCGATATCGTCCATGTAAATCCCGGCTCCCACGTACCACTGCCAGTCCGGTACGGGAAGAGAATAACTCACTTTTGGAAGGGGCCGCTGGCCTTCCAATTTGGGCATGACATAATGGACGTACCCGCCTCCACCCCTGGCTGCGTTTATAAGTTCCTGAACGATCCGGACGCCGTGGAGGCCGCCCAAAACTGGTTCCTGCCGAGCCCTGAGTGCCTTGGGTCCATGCTCGAGAGCGTGGGGTTCGACGAGGTTGAGATTATGTCCGTAACGGGAGATCGCACCGTCATCACGGCGCACAAGCAGGCGCCTTATCTCACCAGCACGGTCCCGAAGGGGCTGCAGGCCGCGATCACTCTGGAGCAACACCCAGACACCGTGCCAAGCGGGGCGGATGTGACTTTCATGATCGGAGTGGAGAACAGGGGCACTACCTTGTGGCTCTCAGGGAGGGAGGACGGCGAGACCAGAGGCCTAGTCGATGCCGGAGCCCACCTCCTCAATGAAGAAGAAGAGGTCCTGGAATGGGACTTCGCCCGCCAGAGGCTGCCTCGGGACCTGCGGCCGGGGGAACGAGCAACGCTCGGCATAGCCCTCTGCGCTCCTGTCGACCCGGGGCGCTACCTGATCGAGTTCGACCTTGTGACCGAGGCGGTCGCCTGGTTCGAGAATCTCGGCTCGCCGACCCTGACAGTGCCCTTGGTGGTCGAGTGACCGGGGCCTACTCTTTTGTCCTGCACAGATGACAACGCCATTGTGAAGGTCAGTCTGGGTCTCCCGCACCCCCAAGCTCTCAAGGATCGGCCGGAAGGAACGCCCGGCCGCTTCAAGCTTCTGGTTCCATCTCGTCCAGAATCGTCAGGATCACCCCGGTCGAGTAGCCACGTCGTTCGAGGTAGCGGCCGGCCGCGGCTCGGTCGCCGGGGCCTTTAGAACGCTTTGACAGCGCCAGGCGGGCGGCTTTCAGCTCATCGCCTGGCTCTTCGAAGACAGACGCTACCGCTGCGTCGGCAATCTCGCTGTCCACGCCTTTGCGCTCGAGCTCGGCGCGAATGCGGCGGGGGCCGTAGCCTTTCCGGGTCAGGGGTCCGGAAGCCATTTCGAGCGCGAAACGGCGATCGTCCAGCCAGCCGTGCGACTCCAGCTCTCGAAGGGTCTCCTCGACCTCCGCCTCGCTGAAGCCTCGCGCCTGCAGCTTCTTGGCCAGCTCTGCGTTGAAATGGGGGCGCTGCGCCAGAAGGCGCAGCGCTTTGTCCCGGCACTTTTCAGAAGGTCGATTCGCCAGGGTACTCCACCTCTGAAAGGTCGATCGCGGGGAGTCGGATCAGTTCTGGTCGATCTCGAACGGAGAGTCGGCCGCCATCACGCCGCTGTCGTCTTCGATCTCCAGTGTCGATTCCATCTGCTCGCGGGCGATGTCCGCGGTGAACTGAACGCCCTGCACCTTGAGCTTGAACTCGTCCGGATTCGTCGAGCGACGCAGCGCCTCGTCCAGGGTAATGAGACCGGACTTGTACAGCTGGTAGAGCGACTGATCGAACGTCTGCATGCCGTACTGGCTGGTGCCGAGCGAGATCTGCTCTCGGATGTACTTCGTTCGCTCCTTGTTCTCGATGCACTCCCGAATGTAGGGAGTGGCGATCATGACCTCGACCGCCGGGACTCGGCCCGTGCCATCGGCCCTCGGAACCAGACGCATGGAGATCGCGGCCCGCAGCACCTGGGCCAGCTGGATGCGAATCTGCTTCTGCTGATGGGGCGGAAAGACCGAGATGATCCGGTTGATCGTCTCGGTGGCGTCGAGGGTGTGCAGGGTCGAGAGCACGAGATGCCCCGTCTCGGCAGCCAGGAGGGCCGTTTCGATGGTCTCGTAGTCCCGCATCTCACCCACCAGGATGACGTCGGGATCTTGACGCAGCGCCACACGCATGGCCTGCGGGAAGCCCAGGGTATCGACTTCGACTTCTCGCTGATTGACGATCGACTTTTTGTCCCGGTGCAGGAACTCAATTGGGTCTTCGATCGTGATGATGTGCTCGAGTCGATTGGAGTTGATGTGGTCGATGATGCCGGCCAGCGTCGTCGATTTACCCGAACCCGTGGTACCAGTGCAGAGAATCAGGCCGCGCCGCTCCAGACACAGGGTTTCGAGCACCTTGGGCAGTAGCAGCTCGCGAATCGTCTTGATGCGGGCCGGAATGACACGCAGCACCAACCCGACGGACCCACGCTGCTGGAACACGTTGCAACGGAATCGGCCGAGACCGGGGACCGAATAGGCGATATCGATCTCGAACTCCTCTTTGAAGCGCTGCTTCTGCCGAGCGTTCATGATGGAGAACGCCATCGCGACCGTGTCCTCCTGCATCAGGCGCTTGAATTCGGTGAGCGCCTGCAGCTCACCGTCGACTCGCACCACCGGATGGCTACCTACCTTCAGATGGAGGTCGGATGCGTCGCGTTCGATCGCGAACTTGAGCAGATCATTGAGATTCATGGTGTCGCTCCTTCGAGTCGCCTGGATGAGATATCGATCAGTCCAGAAGCGCCAATCGGCCGAAATTCCTTGGGCACAGACTAGCGACCCCCTCTGAGGGTGTCAATTGAACCAGTTACACCCCGGGACGGCCCGCATTCAGCAGCAATGCGCTGCCGACGACCGCGGCCGTCTCGGTCCGTAGGATTCGCGGGCCGAGAGCCAGTCCCAGGCACCCGATGGCCTGCATATCCTCGCGCTCCTGCTCGTCCCACCCACCTTCTGGCCCCACCAGGAGACAGGCCCGCGGGGATACCCGGGTCTCTGGAGAGCACTCTGCCGACGGATCCAGAGTCCAAGAGGACTCCGCATTGGAGGTCAGGGCCGCCAATTCCTGCCAGTCGTGGACTCCCGAGATCTCAGGTACCCGCGAGCGGTGCGACTGCACCACGGCTGCAGAAGCGACACGTCGCAAGCGATCCAGGGTGCCTGCACCGTAGCTTCGCGGGCCTCGGGCAGAGTGAATGAGGCGAATCGCGCTGACGCCGACCTCCGTACTCTTCTCGACCAGCCAGGTCAGACGCTGAGGTTTGGGAGGGACCACGACCAGCTCCAGCCAGACCTCGGGCTCGTTCCCCGGCGCTTCCTCAGCCAACTCCAGGCAGCCCACCTTTCGATCGACCCGAACCACTCGAGCCCATCGCGCTCGGCCCTGGCCATCCACCACCCGGATCCGATCACCGACCTTCTGCCGCCGGGCCCTGAAGAGATGCCGATACCGGTCTCCGCCGATCTCCAGCTCGTCCCGGTCCAGCTCCTCGGGTGACAGCAGCAGCGAAGTCGTCATGCGGCCTTCTCCATCAGGCATCCTGCCCATTCTCCCGAGCGTCGGGACCGCTTCTCCACCAGACCCAACCTCGAGAGCTCCTGAAGATACGAGGCCTGCTGATCGACCAGCAGGCCCGAGACGACCATTCCTCCTCCCGCGGGAACGAGGTCCGCAAGCAAGGCAAGGGACGCACGGATGCGGTCGGGCAGAACGTTGACGAGAGCGAGATCGAAACGCTGCTCCGGTCGGATGCAGGCCAGGGTTCCACCGACCAGGCAGGGCGCGAGCTGATTCAGCTTGCAGTTCTCCATGGCCAGCAGAACCGCCGCTGGATCGATGTCCAAGCCGACTACCTCACCAGCACCCAGGAGCAGCGCGGCAAACGCCAGAATGCCCGTGCCAGTTCCCACGTCGAGAACTCTTAGGCCCTCCAGGGAGAGCCCTTCCAGGGCGTCGCCCCGGCCGTGGACCTGTACGTGGCGAAGGTCCTCGACAGCAACGCAGCGAAGGAGGACGGGCCGCGAGCTCTCACGGCCGGCCCCCTCTCAGGAAAGGCGTGGGGCGAGAT